>JBLYYW010000392.1:0-5598 GCA_048550155.1 Acidimicrobiales bacterium
ACAACGGCACCATCGCCGCTCTCTCCAGCCAGCACCTCCAGCAGGTCATAGCTGCCCGGGCTGAAGACTGCGTCAGTTGGATAGGTGTAGGTCCCAGGCCCGTAGTCGTCATTGGCGGGATCAGAGATTTCCCGGATGGCCTCGAATCCCGCAATGTCGGGAATCGGTGCTTCGGCCGGTCCCGCCGACGGGCTGAGCGACGAACCGGTCTGGATTCGAATCTGCAAGCGGTCGCCGGCGGTGAGTGCGCCGAGGATCGAAGTGGGCACAGCCATCTCGAGCCCGGATGCGCTGAGTGCCGAGTCGATCGGATCACACACTCTTGGATAGCTGTCGACCACAGACTCCGGAGCGAGAGTGCTGGAGATGCAGGCACCCTCTTGTTCGGACCAGCGGATGAGATGTGTGGCGTCGAATCCCAGCACGAAACGATCATCGATTGTGGTGCCCCTGCGGCTGACACCCCGCGGTGTGCCGAGGTACACGTCCATCCCGTCCTCGTAGCCACCCTCGAAGAGCAAACCGAGCGTGTCGGTGTCAACCGCCACCGCCAGTGTGGAGATCACGTCGTTGTCAGCGGTGAAATCGAACGCCGTGGCGTCTTCGAAATCGGCCGGGTTGCCGTCGATCGTCACGGTCACGGGCTCTCCGGTGGAGCTCACCGGGACCACGCGGGGATCCGGGATGATCGGCACACTGGTCCATCGGGGTCGATCTTGCCCCAGCGCGTCATAGACCTGGCCGAGCAACTCCCGGTAGGCATCGTCGAAGTAGCGGTCATCGCCGCTGTCCTGATCGGCGCCGTACCACCAGAACCAATCGGAACCCTCCGCTGCCAGCATCAGATCGGTGGCTTCTGACAATTGGCTCGGGCTCGCAGTGCCGAGGCGTTCGGCCGTGCGAAGATCCTGTCGGGCGAGGCGGAGCAGTTCCCACGCTCGTGCTTCTTCTTGCTCCCCGATCCAAGTGGCAAAATTCGGTGAGAACCAAGAAGCCGGAAACACCTCGCCGACTTCACCGACTTCGTCGGGATGGTCGGCCAGGTACGTCGAGGGCGTGGTTGTTGTGAGCCACTCGGTGGTGGTGAACCGGTCGTACACGGCACGGAGGAAGTCACGACCATCGTTCGGGTAGTTTTCCCACGCGTTTTCACCGTCGATGATCAGGGTGACCAAAGGGGTTCGGTCCGAGTTGGCGTCCACCCCATTCCTGGCGAGCTGCGAGCGAATGTCGTCGAGCCGGGCCATGAGGTCATCCGCAGCAACGTCGGCATCCAGTCCGGAGTACTCGAACCCGATCAGATCCGATAGTCGCACATCCCGGAAGAACATGTTCACCTCACCCTGCCGGGTCTCCACGCTGTAGGGCCGGTACAGCACATCGGCATCGATGACGGTGTCATTGGCGTCCCGGCTGAACGATCCGATACCCAACGACTGGGCCAAGACGTCCTCGCCTGTCGCGACCCAGGTCACGTCGTTCTCGGCGAAGATCGGCATGATCGCCTGGGCCACGGCACCCTCACCTGGCCACATGCCATTCGGCTGTTGGCCCAGGAGTTCATTGGCCCGCTCCAAGCCTCGCTGCACCTGTGACTGGGCATCGGCGTACTCGCGGAACGCTTCTCGTGGAAGGATCGCTGATGGATCACCAACCCGGGCGAGGTCGGTATCGGCGATGAGAGGCAGGATGGGGTGAGCGAGTGGTGTGGTGCTCACCTCGATCTGGCCGGTGTCCCAAAGCTCGGCGTGGGTGGGGATCACCTGGCCCACCAGGTCATCGATTTGGTCGAGCACGACGTTGGTGTCGGCGTCGGTGAAGCCACCGTCGTCGGCCCGCAGTTGGCGCAGGGTCGGGTTCGCCTCGACGATCTCGGGGTCAATCCATCCCAGATGGAAAAGGGTTCGGAGGTCTCGTAGGTCCTGGTCGTCGAAATCGCCACCGGTGTCACGGAGTCCCCTGAGCCCGTTGTATCGGTCGGAGCGATCGATGATCTGGCTATTGATGTCGAAGAACCGGTCGACGATGAAGCGACGCTGTTCGGGAGTGAGCTGGTCAATCGGGGTCCGAGCCACTGTTTCATAGACGTCATTCGCCCCGAGTTCGAGATCCACCAGTTGGTCGAGAAGTACCGGGGTGAGGTTGATCGTGAGTCGCAGGTCAGGAAACTCCTCTACCAGGGATGCCATGTCGACGTAGTCCTTGGACGCATGCAGACGAACCCAGGGTCGGCTGACCGAGCCGTCGATGACCGGATACTCGGGCTGATGTTGGTGCCAGATGAGGGCGAGTTCGAGGTCAGGCTTGTCCTCCTCGGGTACGACGACCTGGCCCTCGGCATCGATTTGGTCGACGTCACCGGATTCTTCGTTCGCATCTGTGGTGGTGGGTGTGTCGGACGGACGTTGTGTGCTCTCGGGTTCGCTGCCAGTGCATGCAGCTGTGACCAACACCAGGGCGATCAGGATCGCGAAGACTCGTGGAATCATGAAGTTGGGAGTCTAGATCCACCCCACAGAACAACAGGAGCAGCACCGGCGTTGTCTGAAACGGGTGCCCGGGGTGGGACTCGAACCCACACGCCCTTTCGGGCCGAGGTGTTTAAGACCTCTGCGTCTGCCATTCCGCCACCCGGGCAGTGGTGGTGCGTGAACAGGATACGACTCTGCTACTACTTCTGGGGTGGGATTGTGGCGTGCGACGGTTGGTGTGGTCTTCGCTGCGATCGCGGTGAGCTGTACCTCCGATGCCGCACCACCGCCCGAGCCGACAACCTCGACTTCTCAGACGTCGACATCGACCACATCGACGACCTTGCCTGTGGTTACCCCACCCCCGGGCTATCAACTTGTCTGGCGTGACGAGTTCGCCGGTGGTGAGCTCGATCGGTCGAAGTGGAACGTAGAACACAGCACATTCGGTGATGGGGGCAATACGTTGCATTGTTATGTTCCCGATGCGGTAGAGGTTGGGGGCGGTGTGCTCGTGCTTACCGGCGAGCGCCGCCAGATGACCTGCCCAAACGGGTCCACGAGGGCCTTTACGTCGGGAATGGTGACCGGAGAAGGGCTGGCAACGTTCAGGTACGGCTGGTTTGAGGTGCGGGCTCGGGTTCCGGAAGGGAGGGGTCTGTGGCCGGCGATCTGGATGTCTCCCAACGACGACGTGTATGGACCGTGGCCCGCCAGCGGGGAGATCGACCTGATGGAGGTCCGGGGTGACCGACCTCGTACCGCCCGGGTCAACATTCATTTTCTCGATGTGTTCGACAAGAGGGTGCAGAATCCCCATGACACAACGGCGTCACCGGGTTCTGGATTCTCTGAACAGTTCCATACGTTCGGGTTGCGGTGGGAGCCGCACCGGATGGTGTTCATGATCGACGGTCTCGAAGTCCACTCGATCGAGAATTGGGCGAGTTCGGTCGGTCCAGGAGATGCTCCGTTTGACCAGGAGTTCTTTTTTCGCCTCAATCTGGCGATCGGCGGCGACTATCCGGGTTCGCCCGACGACGGTACGCCGTGGCCCGCTCGTTTCGAGATCGACTGGGTCCGAGTGTTTCAATCGCAGGGGTGAGTCCTTCACCACGCAATTGTCAGCCGCAGGCGACAACACTGCGCATTGTCAGCCGCAGGCGACAACGGTGCGAACTGTCAGCTGGCGGCGCCAACAATTGTCGCCACCAGCTGATATTTGCGGGGGATTGGTCAGGCAGGGAGGTTGGCGTTTTGGCCTTCGGTCGAGCGGACCCAGACCGTTCGTTGAGGGAACGGGATGTCGATGCCGGCCTCGTCGAGTGCCTCTTTGAGTCGCTTGCGGGCGATGCGTCCCATCTGCCACTGCTCCGCCGGCTCGCATTTGACGACGGCTCTGATGACTACCGAGGAGTCGCTCAGCCGGTCGACTCCGAGCACATCTGGTTCCGCAATCACCGTCGCCTTCGGGTCCGCTTCCTGCCAGATCTGATCCAGGGTGGTCTTGATCACTCCGATTGCGTAGTCAAGGTTGGTGTCGTAGGAGACTTCCACGTCGATGACCGCGTTTGACCACAGTTGGCTGGTGTTCCCAACCCGCTGAATCTCTCCGTTCGGGACGATCCAGAGCGTGCCGGACTGATCGCGCAACCGCGTCGTGCGCAGCGACACTTCTTCGACCTTGCCCGTGGCGTGCCCGGTGTCCACGATGTCACCGACTCCGAACTGGTCCTCGAAGATGAAAAAGAGCCCGGCCAGGAAGTCCTTGACCATCGACTGGGCACCGAAACCGATGGCAAGTCCGGCGATTCCTGCGCTGGCGATCAGCGGCGCGAGGTTCAGGTCGAACTCGGAGAGCACCATGAGTCCCGCAATCAGGAGCACCCCGAGCGTCGTTGCGCTGTGGAGCACAGCCCCGATCGTGATCCCGCGTTGTTTGCTGCGCGCTGCGAGAGTGTGCTGTCTGAGTGCTCGACGGCCGGCCCTGGTGGACGTGTCGTCCGGCAGAGGGGTCACCGGGAGCCGGGATTCATCGGAGAGTTTCTCGATGAAACGGTCAATCGCTCGAAACAGCAACCTTCGAATGATCCATGCGGCCAAAAGGATCACGATGACACGCAGGGGACGTTCCACGAACCACGAGGCGAGTCGGGCTGCAACATCGGAGTCGGTCTGTTTGTAGATGAACTCACAAAACAGCCCGGGTTCGTTCCCGCATGCGTCGGTCAGATCGGTGGCCTCGTCGGGCATGACTGAAACCTATGCGACCCAGCCGTCCGGTCCGTGGACCGTCCCCTGATGGCTAGGAGCGTGGCAGGAGTGAGATCTGGCGTGATTGAGCCACCAGGGTTCCCCGGCTATCCCAGATCAGGCCGTCCTCTTCGACGAAACCTCCCGTGACGAATCGGGAGGAAAAATGGCCTTTGAGCCATCCGGGGGCAGGTCGGTTCCGAACGTGGACCGTGAGTTCGAGAGTAGGAACCCAGGCAATGCCGAAGTCGGCGTTGAAGATGGTCGGTGGGAAGATGTCGGCCGCGAGCAACAAGCCGAAGGTGTCCCACTCTTCACCATCGAGAAGGTTGACCCACCCCCGCATCTGCGGAGAGCCGCTTGGAGTGTTGTAGAAGTCATCGTCGGGGTGAAGACGCAGATCCACCTTGCCCATGATGGGCGGGGGAAACGTCTCGGTTGGGAGAACTTTGATGCAGTCGTCGGGGCCGGGGAACTCCGGTTCGGGTTCGACGAGGATCGTGCGAGCGTCGCTGGTCGCTCCGTGATCGGTGAAAGAACCCAGAACGGCGAGGATCGGCTTGTCGCTGGTGAGAGTGGCGTTCACCGTGGTGAACTGCCGACCGGTCTTGACCACATCGGTTTCGATCGAGACCGGTCCCTCCGGTCCCGGGCGAAGGTAGTGGGCGGTGACCGTTGCGACATCTGGTCGTTCGGCTTGGGTTGCCATGGCTCGGCCCGCCACGGCCAAGAGGTAGCCGCCGTTGGCGTTCCCTCCGATATCCCATCCTGGCCGAATATCCGACCTCCATCGGTTCGGTCCATCCGGTTCGGTTGCGATTGCGTCGGCGAAGCTCACGAGTGAATACTATGGCGATAACCATAGAAGGTGGCC
>JBLYYW010000393.1:0-4079 GCA_048550155.1 Acidimicrobiales bacterium
ACACCGCTCTTCAGATGCACGCTGCCATCGATGATCAGGTCGCAGGCTCCGACGTCGATGTAATAACCCGAGCCCCGACGAAGGTACTTCATGAACAAGCCCGACCCGTCGTCGCCCCAGTCGAGCATGAAGCCCGCCGCCTCCAGCTTGTCGTAGAACTCCTTGTCTCGCTCGGCCATCTGTTCGTACACCGGGATCTGAAACGTGTGCATGATCCGGTACGGGATCGACGCAAAGATCAAGTCGGCCAGTTCAGTGGTGACGCCGTTGGCGACCGCTTTCTCCGAATAGAGGTCGCCGAGGGCGAGATCCATCAACGAATCCGAGCGTGCAATGTGGGTGGTTGAGCGCTGAATCATGGTGACATCTGCGCCCGCCTCCCACAGTGCTGCGCAGATGTCGTGGGCAGAGTTGTTGGACCCCAGAACGACTGCCTTCTTGCCCTTGTACACGTCGCTGGAGCGGTGGGCGCTCGAATGGTGGATGTCGCCCTCGAAGGTGTCGGCGCCCTTGATCTCGGGGACGTTGGGCCGGCCTGACATCCCCGTTGCGAGGACCAATTCCTTCGGTTTCAGGACCACCGTTTCGGTCGAGCCGTCGTCTTTCTGGCGGTGGACGGTGACGGTCCATTCTTTTGCATCCTCGTCGTAGCTGGCGCTCTCGCACGCAGTGGAGGCCCAGTAGTTGAGCTCCATGACTTTGGTGTACATCTCCAACCAATCGCCGATCTTGTCCTTGGGAGCAAAGACCGGCCAGTTCTCGGGGAACTTGATGTAGGGCAAATGGTCGTACCAGACCGGGTCGTGGAGACAGAGCGACTTGTACCGGTTGCGCCACGAATCACCGGCCCGAGGATTCTTCTCCACGATGATCGTTGGCACGCCGAGCATTCGGAGCCGGGCGCCCAGAGCAATGCCGCCCTGACCACCGCCGATGATCACGGTGTGGGGTTGGGTGGTGTAGCCCAGGGTTGCCGCTTCATCTTCGCGCTGCTCCTTCCAGCTCTTACGGCCGGGAACGATTCCGTGTTCGATTCCCTTGTTCCTCTTCTCGCCGGCCGGTTCCTCGTGACCCTTCAGCTCCACCATCGTCGTCAAAATGGTCCAACACGTGTCGCCTTGAAGGCGGATCTGACCGTGGCCTCGTGCGACGTCGGTTTCGAAGTCGAACCAACCGTCGGTGACGCCGTCAGCCTCATTGGCTTCGCCTACGAGCTGGAAGCTCGATGGCTTGGTTCGGTCCAGGTTGGCGTTCAGCATCTCCCGCACACCGTCCTGACCCTCCACGGTCACGATGTTCCACGTGAAGGACACGAGGTCACGCCAGTAGCTTTCGGCGCCGAACATCGAGACGGCCTGCTCGACATCTCCGGCCTCGAGAGCGCTGCCGAACCGGTCGAGCCACCCCGAAAGGTGGTTTGTGGCGGGTGAGACTTCCATCGTGGCGGTCATGACGACCCTCCTCATGTGTGGTGCGAATTTCGGTATCTCTTTCTAGACCAGCTTGTGGCCGATGTCACCTGTGCGTCGGATCGGACAGGTGGGAACCCAATGGGCCGGAGGTGTGGGGAAATGACGTTGATCTCTGTCTTGTGCCTCTAGACGTTTTCTCTGGTCGAGTGGATGTTTGGATCAGACCACAAGAGAGGAGGAAGGAGACAGAGATGAAGACAATGGAGAGAAACACCACTGCAGCGCCAATTTTCAACGACGAGGTCGAACCTCTCAAGCGAAGGAATCGTTGGCTCACATGGCTGTCAGTTGCCTTGGCAGTCGCACTTGTTGGGTTCGGAACTTGGGCAATCGTCGGCAACGATGATGGCGCAGCGGACCTGACGGCTCAACAGGAGCAAATGCTCGAGACGATCGACGAGTACCTCGAGGCGTGGAACAATCACGACGGCGAAGCCGCAGCTGCGCTGATGGCGTCGGAGTCGTCCTATCACGACAACGGAACTCGGTACTTCGTGGCCGACGGAGAATTCGCAGATTTCGTAAGTCGACTCACCAGCTTTTCGGTGAAGAGTCTGGCGAGTGACGGTGAGGCGGAGTTTGTCGGCAACTACGTGTTGACGACCGACTACATCCCGGAGTTCTCGACCACCGCAACACCGAGCTTCTTCAGGATGACGAGCGACGGGACAAAGATCATTTGGCACTACGCCCCATAAGGAGTCGACAGCAAACATCTCGATGAGGGTTTGAAGCCGCAGTACGGCGGCCGGACGTGGTTCGCGTCGTTTGCGTCACCGGCGAGGGATGGCGTCTTCGGTTCGCCCAAACGCGCCCGCATCGTCGATCACCAGCGGCTCGATGACGGGTTCGCCCAATGCCCATCGGGGAACCTGACTGTCACGCCTGTACGAGCCATTCAAGCCGGCTCATCGAAGCGGCGTAGTGAAAGGCAACGAGGGCTGCGAATGCGATACCCAGGTCACGCTGTCCCGCCAGACCGATTGCGGCTGCGCCTGCTCCGAGGATGACGAGTTCGATGCCCAGGCGAGTCCAACCGTTCACCTCGATGGGTGCGGCGCCTGACCGGCTGGGGTCGTTGAGTACGTTGAACACGCCCCAGATGGCGGCGGCCGTGAGTGGAACAAGGGTGACAGCTGCCCAGCGGACGGGGCCGGAGGTGAGCTTCCACGTGGCCAAACCGAGGCCGACGAGTGCTCCGAGTTCGAGACCGAATCGGAGGGCCAGGTTCCACCCGGCCATGGTTGGCGGCGTCACGACCGTGCTCCAGCGTCTGCCTCGGCCCGGGTCTTGAGTGCGGTGTTCATCGCCACGAATCCGTCGCGGGTCTGAGTGTCGAGGCTCTTGCGCAGGAACCGCACCAGAATCCCGTTGAACTGTTCGCTGTGCACCAAACGGGTGCCGCCGGCCGGTGTTGCTTCGAGATCGAACCGGTGGCGGCCGTCGAACACGCCCGAAACCAGGAGGTGGCCGAGCCACTCGAAGGTCTTTGCAGACTCGACCGCGGAGACGGTTGGCTTGATCGTCATGGCCCGCCCTCCGGGAGGCTGGAGTCGGTTGATGAGCCTGGCGCCGACTTCGACCTCGCCGCCGGCCTCGATGATGAAGGGATTCCATTCGGAGTAGCGGTCGAGGTCGGTGAGAATCTTCCACACTGTTTCGGGTGTGGCATCGATTTCGATCTCTGTGTGTAGTTGGTGGCCCATGACCCGCGTACCCCTCGTGTGAGAACTAGTCGCAACATATGTTGCGTTTCTACTATGCATGTCCTCCCCTGCAAACGCAACCCGTTTTGCGATAAGATTCGAGAGTGATGAGTGACAGCAGGCCACGGGTGGGCGAACAACGACCGGGCGGACGGGCCGAGCGAGTCCGCACCGCAGTGTTGGAGGCCGCGGCCGACCTCCTGACCGAGGTGGGCTACGACAAGATGAGCGTCGAAGACGTGGCCCTGCGGGCTGGGGTCCACAAGACCACCGTGTATCGCCGCTGGCCGACCAAGGCAGACCTCACCGCCGACGCTGCTGCCCTCCACAGCCTCGACGCCGTTCCGATCCCCGACACCGGGTCCGTTGTTGAAGACCTGCGCCTGCTCGCCCGGGAAGTCGCCGCGAACATCGGCACCGAGGGCGGGTCACGGCGGTCCCGCTCCATCGCAGCCGCAGCGGCGGCTTCGGACGAACTGACCGAAGCCATGCACGGTTTTTGGGCCCACCGGCTTGCCCTCTCTGGCCAGGTCATAGAACGGGCCATCGCTCGTGGGGAACTCCACGCGTCAGCCGACGCAAACCTCATCATCGAAACGGTCATCGGCCCGCTGTGGGTTCGGTTGCTGCTCACCGGGGAACCCATCACCGAAGATCTTGCCGACCGAGTTGTGGAACTCGTCACGGCCGGCGCCACCCCTCGTTGACCTTGAGATCTGGTTTCAGCACTTGTCACGGAACCCGTGCAGCGGAGCTTGTCCCGTGAGCGCTTCGTAGCCGGCTTCCAGTTCGTCGCAACCGGAGTGATAGATCCGGACCATCGAGTAAGGGCGGTCGAGTAGACCCCAGACGAGGACCTCTGCTGCCTGTTCGGTTCCATTCTCGTGCCAGGGGGCTGCCG
>JBLYYW010000394.1:0-5383 GCA_048550155.1 Acidimicrobiales bacterium
ACCCCCCTTTCGGCCGCCACGAAGTTTCGAAAACCGATGCTGTAATCAGCGCATACCCCGTCGAGGTCAACACCGAAGATGAACCCGCTCACGCCCAGAACGTAGCCGCCTCGCACGGTCCGTACGGCGATGGGACGACCACTCATTTGCGTTGGCAATCGTGGGAGGGGACAAGGGTGGGTCCGTCGATCGAATAGCATGCACAGCGATGATTGGCGAGGGCGCGAAAGCAGTGCTGCTAGCGGCGGTGGTCGGCTTCGGCTATCTGGTGTTCGGCATCGTCACCGCCGGCGATCCCCAGCACCGGGTCGACCTCGAGCTGGTCGAGGGCGGCACCTTCTGGCCATGGCAGTCCAGCATCCAGCGTGCGTCGGCCGTGTGGATCAACGAAACCGAGGGACAGCAGTGGGTGGGAAACGCAACCGTTGAAGCGCGCGAGCCGGAGAACATCACCCAGCTCGAACTGATTGCCACGGCGTCGTCGGCATCGGAGGCTCAGGAGGGCGCGGAACAAACGGCCCAAGGTTTCCTCACCCACGATTTCAACCTTCAACGAGAACCCTTTCAAACGGTGAGAGACGCGGTTCTCATCGAGATCACCGAGTTACGCAATGAATTCGAGGAGCAGGAACAGCTCGTTGGGCAGGCTTCGAACCCGTCGGAGATCACCGCCCGCTCAGAGAGACTCGAAGGAACGGCAGCGACGATAGGCCGCCTGGAAGGCGATTTGAACCGACTCGACAGGAGGCTCTCTGCGTCGACCGATTCCCCCCGTGGCCCTCGCCCCGGAGGCGGAGTGGTGTGGCCGCGTTATGAGCTAGCGAATTCCAAACCGGTCAGCCCTGCGCGGGAACGCATCCCTGAGACATTGAAGCTCTTCGGCGGCGTGGTGATCATGGGGTGGCTGGCGCAGCGGATCCGTTCGGCGGGTTCGAAACACACGGCGACGCTGATTGACTAGAGAGATGCGCGTCACCCGACGATTTTCCGCCCTCCTTCTGGCACTGACGCTGGGCGCCACAGCCTGCGGCTTGGGCACCGGCGCCAACCGAGAGGCGCTGGTGGACATTCTGATCGTCGAAGCCGACCTGACCACCGAGGAGGCAAACTGTGTCGCCAACGCGCTCTATGCAACGCCAGGGCTCACCGAGGACGACATCAACAGTTTCTCGGTGATAAAGGAGATGGATCCCGGCGACGAGCGGGCAGGCAAGTTTGCTCTCTACGAGACGGCCGTCGACACCGCCGTCCGGACCTGTATCTAGGCCGGTGATAGTCCGTCAGACCCACCTTTTGAGTCGGATGACACCTTCACCTGATGGGGGTAATGGTGCCGATAGATGACAGTATGGAGCCCGTGATGAACGAACCGAATGCGATCAGCGAACGCATTGCCAGCCACAGAGCTGCCATCGACGGCCAGCTTTCAGACCGGAACCGAATCATCGACCACCTTCTGGATCTCCGGCTCCAATTCGACAACCCTGGTTTCGTCGCCGCAATCGACGAGCTGCTCTCTGATGTGCCTGGGCTCACGGTCGTGGAAAACGAGTGGTGGACTGCGGCGCTTGACCGTCTCTCACTGGCGGCAGAACCGACAACCATCTGACAGGCCCTGCCTCGAGAAGACCTCTGGGGCCCTGAATCAGCTGCGCAGTTCCGATTCGATGATCGGAACGATTCCCGGGTCCGACAGTGTTGTCGTGTCTCCGATGCTTCGGCCCTCCGCCATGTCGCGCAGCAACCGACGCATGATCTTGCCCGATCGGGTCTTGGGAAGTTCAGGGACCAAGGCCAGATCGGCCGGTTTGGCGATCGGGCTGATCACTTTGGCCACGTGATTTCGCAGTTCGGTCTTCAGTTCGGCTGAAGATTCGATCCCACCCCGCAAGATCACGAATGCGCTGATCGCTTGCCCGGTGGTGTCGTCCTCACGACCGACCACAGCCGCCTCGGCCACCGAGGGATGATCGACCAGGGCGGATTCGATCTCTGTGGTCGAGAGGCGATGACCGGAGATGTTCATCACGTCGTCGACCCTGCCCAGCAGCCAGATGTCACCGTCGTCGTCGAGCTTGGCTCCGTCACCGGCGAAATACCGATTGGGGAACCGCGACCAATAGGTCTCCCGGTATCGATCAGGGTCCCCCCAGATTCCCCGCAGCATCGATGGCCAAGGCTCGGTGAGAGTGAGATAGCCGCCGCCGGGAACCCCAACCGATTTGCCCTCGTCATCCACCAATTCGGCACTGATTCCCGGGAGCGGGCCTGACGCCGATCCCGGTTTGGTGATGGTGACGCCTGGCAGAGGAGAGATCATCATTGCACCGGTCTCGGTTTGCCACCAGGTGTCCACGATCGGGCACCTGCCTCCGCCGATGTTGGTGTGATACCACACCCAGGCTTCGGGGTTGATCGGCTCGCCGACCGAGCCGAGGACCTTCAGGGAGGAAAGGTCCCGCCCATCGGGCCACGTAGTCCCCCACTTCATGAAGGTTCGGATTGCGGTCGGAGCGGTGTACAGCTTGGTCACGCCGTAGGTTTCGATGATTTCCCAGAAGCGATCCTTGGCCCACTCCAACCGATCACCGGCGCGATTGTCCTCCCGAGGGGTGTCGGGCGTGCCCTCGTACATCACCGAAGTGCAGCCGTTCGCCAACGGTCCGTACACGATGTAACTGTGACCGGTGATCCATCCGATGTCGGCGGCGCACCAATAGACATCGGTGTCAGGATGCAGATCGAACACATAGTTGTGAGTGAAGGCAGCTTGGGTGAGGTAGCCGCCAGTTGTGTGCATGATTCCCTTGGGCTTGCCGGTGGTCCCGCTGGTGTACAGCAGGAACAACAAATCTTCGGCGTCCATCTCCTCGGGCGGGCAGTCGGCCTGTTGTGTTCCCACCGTGTCGTGCCACCACACGTCCCGCCCATCAACGAAGTTGACCGGATCGGCAGCATCGCCGATCCGCTGCACCATGAGGACGTTGTTGACAGTGGAGGTACTTTCGAGTGCCTCATCGACAATGCCCTTCAACATGCTGGGCGCACCCCGGCGATAGCCGCCGTCGGCCGTGATCACCAGCTTGGCCTCGGCGTCGTTGATCCGGTCCGACAACGAAGCGGAACTGAACCCCCCGAATACCACGGAATGGGCGGCGCCGATTCGGGCACACGCCAGCATCGCGACCGGAAGCTCTGGGATCATGGGCATGTAGATCGCCACCCTGTCCCCTCGGGCAACGCCCAAGGACTTCAGGGTGTTGGCAGCTCGTTGAACTTCGTCGAGCAGGTCCGAGTACGTGATCGTTCGGGTGTCGCCGGGCTCACCTTCGAAGTGGTAGGCGACCCGGTCTCCGAGTCCGTTTTCGACGTGACGGTCGAGACAGTTGGCGGACACGTTGAGGGTTCCTCCAACGAACCACTTCGCGAACGGAGCATCTGACCAGTCGAGAACCTCGTCCCACTTTCTCGACCACAAGAGCCGCGCTGCCTGCTCAGCCCAGAAACCCAGGCGATCTTGCGCCGCTGCGTCGTACATCGACTGATCGTTCACCAGCGCGTGACGCTGAAAATCCTTCGATGGCGGGAACGTGCGCCGCTCGTGCATCAGGGCTTCGATTGCGTCGTTGGTACCGGGTTCGGTCATGGCCTGATTGTTGTGGATCCGACCGGTACCGCACAAACGCTCCATGCCGATCACCGTGCACAGCACCCTCTACCACTACTCCATGTGCCTATTGGGTCACCAACAGCGTGCGATGTAGAGTGGGTCGGCGGTTAGGAGTAAGCGATGAGTGCACGGCGACAAGGTCGAGCGACAACCCTCAAGACGGTGTCGATAATCGATGAACTGACATGTGTGCTCGGCTCGGTCGAAATGGACCCCGTGACCAGCCTGCGCAGAGTGCCCCCGTTGCTCGAGCGGCTGGGCCTCTGCCTCGCCCTGCTCGATAGTGCCCAGGAGCCCGAATCGAGTGAGGCTCTGCCGTACCGTTCGCTCGAGAGTCAATTGGGCCCCGTGACCGACATGGTTCTGGAACCGAATGTGATCCCTCCTCCGTTCGGGCCAGATCTCCGACAGCGGGTCAGCTACGCCACCGCCCAGCTGTCCGCCATGCGTCAACGACTCAAGGCAGCAAACCTGCGGATACCTGGCAAGGTCGTGCGGGCTCTGGCCGGGAACTTCTATCGGGAGCTACGGGAGCGGTGGTCAGACTTCCGCACCGATCCCAGCCTCACCAATCTCGAACGGCTGGAAACATCGGCCTGCCACCTGGCTGAGCTCTATGACGTGCTCGGGATCAGACCCGCCGAGCCTCGGGTAAAGGGACTTCGCAAACTGTGCGAGCTGCTGCAACGAGCGAGTGATCGCGAGGGTGAACTCGATGATGTCCCCGGTCTTCTTCGACAGGTGACAGCCAAGGCAAATGAGCTGAGCCGGCCCACGGTCGCCGAACACCGCCAGTGGATCGAATCGGTGCTCTGAAGATTCGACTCTTGATTCGCAACTCGTCCGTCCGATAGGGGTTGGTGACTGCACCGTCGGATCTAGATGCAGCGTTCGAGGCGAAACTGGCCCAAATGCGGGTCACGAACGCTGAGGGAAGGCCCGACGGTGCCGTCACCGAAGCGTCGTGGCAGTCGTTGATGCTCAGCCACCGCCACCCGGTTCAGGGCGCCGACACACCCTATGGAGATCGCTGTGTCTCGATCGCTGGCCACTGGGTCTGTCGCCGGTGCAGCATCTTGTACCCGATCGGTGTCGTGGTTGCCTTCCTGTTTGCGGCCGGAGTTGGCTGGCCCGAGTCGTGGGACATGGCCGCGATATGGATCTTGTGCGTTCCTGCCACCGTCGCGTACTGCGGACAAGCACTAGGCCTCTTCGGCTACGACGTTCGATTCCAGACCGCGGCGATGGCGATAACCGCCCTCGGTTTCGGCCGAGGCCTTGGGTACGAGTTCACTGACCGGTGGAGCGGCGAATTCTGGTGGCCGGTCACCGTATTCGGTGGACTGTGGTTCTTCGCAACGGTTGTAGGATCACTTCGCCAGAAGAAGGCGCCGTCGACGACATAGGGAGCGAGTAGGCCAAGGCCGGTACGCTGGAGGCATGACTGAAGCAGTTATCGTCTCCACCGCCCGCAGCGCTATCGGAAGGGCCTTCAAGGGCTCGCTGAAAGACGAACGACCCGACGACATCACCGCTCAGATCGTCTCCGCAGCCCTTGCCAAGGTTCCCGAGCTCGCCCCTGACCAGGTTGAGGACTTGATGCTCGGTTGTGGTTCCCCGGCCGGGGAACAGGGTGTCAACATGGCCCGCGTTGTTGCGGTCATGGCCGGGCTGGACAACGTTCCCGGTGTCACCGTGAACCGCTACTGCTCC
>JBLYYW010000395.1:0-4862 GCA_048550155.1 Acidimicrobiales bacterium
GGTTGCTGGGTGGCTCTGATGAACGCCTCGGCTGCGTGCCGATCGCCGTCTCGTGCCCGCACCGCGAGGGAGGTCCAATCGTCGATGGTCAAATGATGCCACCGATGGGAACCAGATCATGCAGTCGTGCGACAAACGAAACATGGAATGCCGCAATGCGCAAATGTGGATCTCCGCACGGATGGACGGCGAACTGGTGGACGACAGCGAGGCTGTCGACCAGCACGTCGCCACATGCGAGGAATGTGCCGCCTTCGCAGGGGGTGCTCACCGCCTCAAACGGATGATGGCTCTGCAACCGGTCCGCAGTGAACCGCTTGACCTTGCACCGCTCGTTCTGAATCGGGCAGGCGCGCCGAATCTCGGTTCGGGGGAATGGAAACGCATTCTTCTGGGAGCTGCCGGTTTGACGTTGCTGCTGTTGTCTGTTCCGGGTGTGTTGTTCGGCAGCACGATGCTCGGAGCCGAGCTCGGGTCCACCGATCACAGCGGCCGCCACCTCGGTGCGTTCGGCGCCGCGCTGGGGTTTGGATTCGTGTACACGGCTTGGCGGCCCGAACGGGCGATTGGTCTGGTTCCGCTCACCTCGGCGCTCGGTGCGCTGATCCTCGTGACCGGCATCATCGACACTGCTCGCGGGTCGGCCGCAGGTCTCGCCGAAGCAAGCCATTTGCTCGAGTTGGTTGGCGTCGCGCTGATATGGGAGATCTCCGGTGGACGCAATCGACTCCACCGCATGTCGGGCCGATTCGCGCTGCACTGACGGTTCGTTCTGCACTGACGGTTCGTTTCTGAGCTGAAATTGCGTCACTCCACGACATTCCGCCGTTCTGTCGTCGGGCCAACACACACCGTGTAGTGGGGCGACGATTTTTCGGCGGGGTTGTGGTGGGGTGACGACAGAATCAGCTGATGATCTGCCGTCCGATGATCTCCTTCATGATCTCGTTCGTGCCGCCGTAGATCTTCTGCACCCTGGCGTCTCGCCACGCCCGTGCGATCGGGTACTCCTCCATGTAGCCATAGCCGCCGTGGAGCTGCAGGCAGCGATCCATGACGCGGCACTCGAGCTCAGTCGTCCACCACTTGGCCTGTGCAGCATCCTCGGCGGTGAGTTCTCCTGCCATGTAGGCCTCGGTCTGGCGATCGATGAACACCTGGGCGATGTCGAGTTCGGTCTTCATCTCGGCCAGCTCGAACTTGGAGTTCTGGAACGCGCCGATCGGCTGCCCGAAGGCCGTGCGTTCCTTGACGTAGTCAACGGTCCACGCGTACGCAGCCTGAGCGTGGGCCACTGCACTGATCGAAAGGCTCAGACGCTCACGCGGCAGGTTCCGAACCAGGCCGAAGAAGCCCTCTCCTTCGTTGCCGAGCAGGTTCTCGGCCGGGACCCGAACATCGGCGAAGAACAGCTCCGCAGTGTCTTGAGCGTGCATTCCGATCTTCTCCAGATTCCTGCCTCGGGTGAACCCCTCCATGCCTTCTTCGACGACCAGGAGGCTCATACCGCGGTGTTTCTGCGTCGGGTCGGTCTTGGCTGCCACGATGATCAGCGACGAGTTGATCCCGTTGGTGATGAACGTCTTCGACCCGTTCACGATGTAGGTGTCACCGTCTCGTACGGCCGTGGTGCCGATGCCGGCCAAATCGGATCCGGTTCCCGGCTCGGTCATCGCGATTGCTGTCATCGATTCGCCCGAACAGATGCCGGGTAGCCAACGAGCTTTCTGCTCGTCGTCGGTCATTCTGGTGAAGTACGGGAGACAGATGTCGTTGTGCAGGGTGATACACATCCCGCTGGCCATCACACCGGCTCGCAGGACCTCCTCGTTGAGCACGACGTTGAATCGCCAATCGTCCACCCCGCCGCCACCATATTTCTCATCCACCTCGATCCCGAGGAACCCCATCTCACCGGCCCTCTTGAACATGGAAATGTCGACGTTGCCGGCGGCCTCCCACCGCTCGGCGTGAGGAACGATCTCCGCTTCCACGAAAGCACGAGCGCTGTTGCGAAATTGTTCGTGATCATCATTGAAAAGGGTTCGCTTCAGCATGATTCCACACTAGCTAGGACCTTGCGGGAAGCTGAAGACGAAACCCCCGTTGACGGCCGCAGGAGGTTCGGGTCTTGGTCATGGGGCCTACCCTTTGTGGTCTATGTTCGAGGTCCTCCCCGCTACCGACGACCTCGTTGCGGTCGCACTGGTCTTTGCCGGAGGAGACAGCCCATCCCAAGCCCAGTACGAGGCCATTGTCGGACCGCTGACTGGAACCGTCAGGGTGATCGCAGCCGACAGTGGGGCAGATCACGCACGAGCACTCGGCGTCCACGTCGATGTCGCCGTCGGCGATTTCGATTCGGCGTCCGACCTCACGCAGGCGTGGCTCCACCAGATCGGCTCCGACATCCGTGAGTTCGGTCCTCACAAGAACTACAGCGACCTCGAGCTTGCGCTGGCGGCAGCGACCGAGGACGATCCCACTGCGATCTACGTTCTCGGGCTCGGTGGCGGCCGATTGGATCACAGCTTGCTCAATCTCCTGGTTCTGGCTGATGCTCGCTGGAGCACGTCGCAGATTCACGGACTTTCGAACGAGTACTGGATCAGTGTGATTCACGATGAGATCATGCTCACCGGCGAACTCGGTTCGCTGGTGTCGCTGATCCCGATCGGTGGTCCTGCGTCGGTTAGCACCACCGGGCTCCTGTACGCCTTGGACGGGGAGGAGCTGAGCCCGACCGGCGCACGCGGGCTCAGCAACGTGCTCGCAGGAGTTCCTGCCAGGGTGCACGTGGAAGCCGGAGTGGTTCTGGCTGTGCAGGCGATCGACGGTGGGGGAAACCATGTCTGATCGAAGCCGGTCGGCCCGCCGCGAACGACGTGCAGCCAGGAAGGCCAAACGGCGTACATGGCCGCAGCGATCGCTGATCGCAGTCAACGTGGTCGGGATCGTTCTCGCGCTCAGCGCGGCATACCTCATCAAGAACAGCTACGGACGAATCGAGAACATCGAGCGGGTAGAGCTCACCGGGTCGCTGACCCCGGTGGAGGAGGGTTCCACACGTGGCGAGCGGGTCCTCAACGTTCTCCTCGTCGGCTCGGACTCTTCAGCTTCGCTGGACCCCGACAATCCGATCAACGAAGGTCGCCAGGGCGAACGCAACGGCGATGTGATCATCGTGGCCCACATCGATGAGCGCGACGGCTCGGCAGCCCTCCTCTCGTTCCCTCGGGACCTATGGCTACCGATCGCCGGCCGAGACCGCGAGGCCAAAATCAACAGTGCCTTCTCGGTCGGCGGCCCAGCCATGCTGATCGACACACTCGAACAGAACTTCGGTATCCCCATCCACCACTACGTCAACGTCGACTTTGCTGGGTTCCAAGGCCTGGTCGATGCGCTTGGCGAAGTCGAGGTCTGGTTCGATCAACCGGCAAGAGACTGGAACACCCGCACCGGCTCGTCCCAGACCGGATTCGAAATGCTCGAACGAGGCTGTCAGGCGCTCGATGGCCCGACTGCGTTGGCCTATGTGAGATCCCGGTACTACCAAACCCAGGACGACAATGGGCAATGGATCGGAGGACTCGCCGAGGCCAGCGATCTGAATCGCATCAAGAGGCAACAGGACTTCCTACGCCAGGTGACGGCCCAGGCCATTGCATCCGGTTCGCGCAATCCGTTCGTCTTCAATGGACTGGTCGACGCTGCGATCGAACACGTCACGCTCGACCAGGAGCTGAGCCCGGCGCTCCTGCTGGACATCGGCAACGCTTTTCGAGAGTTCGACAGCAACAGCCTGCTGGCCTACAGCTTGCCCGCAGAGTTCGGCTGGGTGGGGTCGGCCAGTGTGCTCTTCGTCGAGCGGGAGCAGGCGGTTCCAATCCTCGAGCTCTTCCGGGGGGCCCAGGTGGATGACCCCAGGACCGTCCGAACCGAGATTGTCCACGTGGCGTCTCGGACAGATGAGGCCGCTGACCTGGCCGAATCGTTGTTGATTCGGGGGTTTGGAACCTCGCCGACTTCGGTGTCGGCGCTGGACCACGGCGGAATCATGGTCCGTCACGGTTCAGATGCGGTCCAGGCTGCGGCGGTTGTCGCAGCGGAGCTGACCGAACCTGTGGTGTTCCTCGAAGACCCCGCCATCTCTGGCCGCACCGTGGTGATTTCGCTCGGGACCCTCGATGAGCTGGACTCGGCGGGATCAGAGTCCGGGTCCGGCGGTTCACCCGCAACCATGGATGATTCAGGATCCAGCCCGGTTGCAGAAGCGTCGGTTGCAGAAGAACTCTCCGAGTCCGGGTCAAGTGCCGCTACTTGTGGCCGATAGGGATTCAGCGGGTGCGTAGAGGCCACGGATACGCCCAAATCGGGTAAGTCCACCCACCTCAGCCCCCC
Organism: Acidimicrobiales bacterium; assembly: GCA_048550155.1. GTDB lineage: Bacteria > Actinomycetota > Acidimicrobiia > Acidimicrobiales > SZUA-35 > JABDIY01. The sequence goes on from JBLYYW010000395.1 coordinate 4,405, forward strand.
CGTTCACCATCGCTAGCCTGCAAGGGTTGGCGGGAATCGGAAATTGACGGAGAACCACAAGTGGCAACCATCGCCGTAATTGGAACCGGATACGTGGGCTTGACGACGGGCGCCTGCTTTGCTCACCTCGGCCACGATGTCATCTGCGCCGACATCGACCCGGACAAGATCGCCCAGCTCAAGGAAGGCCGGATCCCCATCGTGGAAGACGGGCTCGATCGAGTTGTCGCCGAGGCCCTTTCGGCCGGGAAGATCCGGTTCGTTGTGGGCGCAACAAACGCCAGTGAGGCTGCCGAGTTCCACTATTTGTGTGTCCCCACCCCCCAAGGGGCCGACGGCTCGGCCGATCTGAGCTATCTGGAAGCTGCCGCAGCCGAAATCGGACCGTCACTGCCGGCCAACAGCGTCGTTGTCAACAAATCGACCGTGCCGGTGGGGTCCACCGAGGTCGTGGCCGA
>JBLYYW010000396.1:0-5196 GCA_048550155.1 Acidimicrobiales bacterium
CGAGAACAGCGCGCTCCGCAGCAAGAAGACCCGAACCCGAACCCGTAGTGCCTTCCGCCGAATCCATACCCCAAGTATGACCAAGGGGTGAGACACTCATGACGGTGTCCCAGAACACCATCGGGCGAGTCCCCGGGCTCTGGAGACACGAAGGCGAACGGAACGATGAACGTCAGCGTTGGCGGTTCTCCGTTCCCATACCTGCGGTGATGAACAACGCCGTTACCGGCCCGGTGCAATCGGCGGTGTGCCAGATGCCGGGTTCGTTGATCGCTGCCTCGCCGGCGGTGAGCTCGGTGCGAACTTCTTCACCGTCGATTTCCTGGATCAGCGTGAGCGAACCTGCGGTAACCACCACGACCTCATGGCCGTGGGGGTGAACCTCCCAGCTATCCCAGTTCGACGTGAAGGTGTGCATGGCGACCAAGCGTCCTTCGGCACCGTCATCAGCGTGCCGTTGACCGTACCCCTCGTACCAGTCAATCTCGCCGTTGAAGAGTGGCTGGCGAATTGCGGTCGCCCCAAGGCCGAGATGGATTGGGTGGGTGCCGAGATTCAGATCTTCCATACCCCGACGGTAGTCGTACGCACCCGAAGTCTCCGGGGTCACTCGCCCTTTGCGCCGTCGACGACTTCTCTGATGAGATCGGCATGACCTACATGGCGGGCGTACTCCTCGATCATGTGCAGGACGATCCAGCGAAGGTTTGGCGTGCGCCCATCGGCCCAGGTGACGTCGGACAACCGATCGAGCCCGCCATCGGCCATCGCCGTCGCAGCGTTTTCTTTGGATTGCCTGACTGCGGCGTCCCACAGATCGAGCAGGTAGTCAGGAGAATCGTCGTCGGCGGAATGTAGCTCCCAGTCGGGATCGGCGTCCCAGTCGGCGTCGGCGAAAGGAGGGCGCATAGTCCCACCGAACAGGCGTCGTCTGAACCATCCGTCCTCTACGAGGGCCATGTGCTTGAGCAGCCCGCCCAACGTGAGGTCGGAGTCTGCGACCCGGGTTCGCAACCCGGCTTGGTCGACCCCGCTGCACTTCCAGCGCAGCGTTGCGCGCTGGTAGTCCAAGAACGCAAACAGGGCGGTTGCTTCGTCGACGGCCAGCGGTGGGTGGGGCCGGCCGAACTCATCGATGGTGACTTCGGTGGACATCATCACCAACGCTATCAACCGACCCGGCCTCGAGCCGGCTGTCCCGTTACGCTGATGCCGATGGATGCGACCGATGGTGTCGAGAAGGTGCTGCTGTGTGCCCCGCGAGGATTTTGCGCCGGTGTCGAGATGGCGATCAAGGCGCTTGCGTGGATGGTTCGAGCCTTCGAGCCTCCGGTGTACTGCTATCACGAAATTGTCCACAACAAGCTGGTCGTCGATCGGTTCATCGAGCGAGGGGTTGTTTTCGTCGATGACATCGCCGAGGTGCCGCAAGGTCGGCCGATCATGCTCAGCGCTCACGGCAGCGCGCCTGAGGTAGTCGCCGCAGCCCAAGCGAGGGGCTCCTATGTGGTAAATGCCGTCTGCCCGTTGGTGACCAAGGTGCACCACGAGGTGAAGGTTCGAGCCAGCAAGGGATTCCGGATCATCTACGTGGGGCACGAGGGTCACGAGGAGGCGGTTGGCACGATGGCGGTTGCGCCGACGGTGATCAGCCGTGTCGAAAGCGTCGAAGAGGTCCAGGCGCTTCCCGAGTTCGAAGAGCCGACCGCGCTCCTTGCCCAGACAACGCTGAGCCATCGAGAGTGGAGCGAGGTAGCCGAGGCTGCCAAGGAGCGGTTCCCTGAACTCTGGCAGCCGGGTCGATCAGACTTGTGTTTTGCCACAACCAACCGGCAGTCGGCTCTCACCGCGATCGCCGACAGATGTGACGCCATCGTGGTCATCGGCTCAGCGAATTCTTCGAACACCAACGCGCTTGCCAAGCTCGCACTCGAGGCGGGGTGTGAGCGGGTGTACCGAATCAACGGGCCGGAAGAGCTTCCCGACGACCTCTCCGGGATCGTGGGCGTCACGGCCGGTGCATCGGCACCAGACGATGTCGTCGCCGCCGTTATTGCGTCGCTCGATCCCGTTCAAGGGGTTGAGGAGGTTCAGATCACCGAAGAAGATGAGTACTTCGCCCCGCCCCGCGACCTTCGGGACCTTCTCTCGGCTCTCGATGTTGCAACCACGGTCGGTCTCGGCGGAGATCTGGATTCACGACCGCCGCTCGAGGATCGGCGCATCAACGCCACCGACGTGCTGCTGAAGCTCTAGGCAGCTACTCACGGCGCGGGAAGACGAACCTGGACCATCGTGCCAGTAGGCCGATTGGAGTGGATGGAGATCTCCCCCTGATGGAGGTCGACGATTCGTTTGCATATCGCCAGGCCAAGCCCGGCTCCGCCCCCGCCGGTGGGGCCGCGTCCCGCACCCTGCCAGAACCGTTCGAACACTCGTGATCGCAGCTCCGGCGGGATTCCCGGCCCTTCATCGCTGACCCGGATCGTCACATGCTCGCCGTCTCCGGATGCATTGACACCGATCGGCGAGCCGACGGGAGCGAATCGCAGCGCATTCAGAACGAGATTCGTGAACAGCTGGTGCAGCAGTTTCTCGTCGGCTGATACGCCGAGAGGTCCCGACAGGGTCAGCTCCACTTGGGCGCCCGGATGGAGCAGCTGTGCCTCGTGAACGATCTGTTTCAGGAGCACTCCGCTGGCAACCAGCTCCCGGTCCGGTGCTGAACGCGTCGCCTCCAGCCTGGACAGATCAAGCAACTGTCCCACCAGCCCACCGAGGTGTTCGGCCTGCTGAAGGAGCCGGTGGAGTACCTCGGGGGACGGATCGGTGACCCGATCCACGACGTTCTCGAGCTGAGTCTGGATGGCAGCAACCGGGGTACGAAGCTCGTGAGACGCATTGGCGATGAATTCCTTCTGCTGACGGTCCACCTCAGCGAGCTGCTCGGCCATGTGATTGAGTGACGCGGCAAGCTGAGCGATCTCATCTTCGGAGTCGGGATACACCCGGCCGGCGAAATCTCCCTCGGCGATCTTCTGAGCCTGTTCGGACATCGCCCGCAGTGGGGATGTCATTCCTCGAGCGAGGAATTGCACAGCGATGAGGGCGAGAGCTCCTGCGACGATCGGCCGGAGCCAAACCGGCCAACCGAGCGCAAACCCCAGCTGGCTCATACCAGCGGTCACCCCGACAGCTGCAAGAATCACAAGTGACCATTTCGTCTTGATACTCGTGATGGAGCCCAGTGGTGAACGCAGGCGTGCCATCAGCAGGTCGCCCGGCGCCGGAGTCCACTCACAGAATGCAGAGTAGATCAAGATTGTCTCGATGCGATTCCGCGGAGTGAGCTTGGACCACCGTTCGCTGGAGCGGATGCAGAAGTGGCGCTGCGGCTGGTGTCGCTGGGGCGAAACGCGGCGTTTCTGCCGGTAGCGGGCCGATTCTGATCTGCCTCTTGACGATGGATACCGCGCAGTGCATCATCGGTGAAACGCAGGTTCGCCAAGTTCGGATCGCTCCCCGCTTTCTCTCAAACGGGACACTTCTTCACCCAAGTGTCGTCGGGAAAGATAGGTGAGACCTCCGAATTTTGCGGACCTGCGATCTCGTTTTCTTCGTTGGTTCAGACCGGACGTAGCTCCAGGCCATTGGGCCGCCAATCAGGACCAACCAGCACCAGTTGATTCACGGTGCAGTGGCGTTCGGCGAAGGCCGCTTGGCAGTAGGCCAGGTAGAACCGCCAGAGTCTCACGAACCGATCGTCGAGGCCGAGCTGGTAGAGCTCCTCGGTGCGGGAATCGAACCGTTCACGCCACTGCCGGAGGGTTTCGGCATAGTGAGCCCCCAGGTCTTCGACGTCGAGTAACTGTAAGTGGGTGTGTCGGCTGACAACTTGTGCGATCTTTCTGATCGAAGGTAGGAAGCCGCCGGGGAAGACGAATCGGGCGATGAAATCCTCGGTGTGTTTGGTGCGCTCGTACCGTCGGTCTGGCACACAAATGGCCTGTAATCCCACCATGCCGTCGGCGGCAATATTCGCCTCGATCGCTTTGAAGAACGCCGGATATTCACGCCAATGCACCGCCTCGATCATCTCCACGCTCACCATCCGATCGGCCGGCGTTCCGACTGCTTTGGCCAGGTCTCTCCAGTCGAGCTCGAGCAACCGAATCTGACCCGGATCGATGTGTCCCTGGGCTTGCGCCGATTCCGCACGGCGGTTGGCCTCTGCATACTGCTCGTGGCTGATCGTTGTTGTGGTCACCTGTGCACCGAACTGCTGAGCGGCACGCAACGCCATCCCACCCCATCCGGTCCCGATTTCGGTGACCGTCATGCCGGGTGACACGCCGAGTTTCCTGAGCAGTCGGTCGTACTTGGCGTTGCTGGCATCCCGAAGTGAATGGTCAGGCCGCTCGAACACTGCGCTGCTGTAGGTCATCGTCTCGTCGAGGAAGAGCTCGAAGAAGCTGTTGCCGAGGTCGTAGTGGGCACCGATGTCCTCGCGGTTCTTCGATCGATCCGGTGTTGGCCCAAGACTGCGCACGCGATCGACGAATGGGTTTGTCACGTTGGCCAGCCGGTTTCGGTATTCGTCGAGGGTCCTCATGTTGCGGGCCGCTACTCGAACAACCAGGTCAGGGTCTTCGCTGTGCCACCAGCCTTCGATGAAGCCACGTCCAAGGCCGATAGAGCCCTCCGTGCCAAGATGCCACCAGGCCCGTGGGTCGACTACGGTCAGCGCGGCCTCGATGCCACCCCCTGGGCCATATATCGCAAGATCGTCGCCTTCTCTGATGGTGAGGGAGTCGCTTGTGAACCGTCGTAGCAGCGATGTAACAATCGATCGAGCAGCTCGGTACCGACGGTTGGAGGCTGCGGGAGTGTTCGGCGACGGGTTCTTCGGCGGAACGCCAAGTCTGGCCTTCTGGAGTAGCGGCTCGGGCCGGGCGTTCGGGCGAGGGGTTACTGCTGTCATCGGTGATTGTCCTGCAACGAAGTGGGATCTGGGGATTTGCTCGTTATCTCTGGGGTCGAACGTTTGCGGGGATGAGGAACAACAGGGACTCGCTTGGCGGCAAGTACTGCTGCCTGCAAATGAATGCCCAGTGAAACCATCCGGGTCGAGAGAGCGCCTCGTGTAAGCGTCTTGGTGAGCGCAGCCGTCGTCGGCTCGCTGCGGGTGACGCGCAC
>JBLYYW010000397.1:0-2779 GCA_048550155.1 Acidimicrobiales bacterium
GTAGCAGTGACCTCCTCGATCACCTCGAACCCGAGGTTCTCGTAGAAGCGAACGTTGCCTTCGGTTTCCGTTTCCAGGTAGATGGGCATGTTGCCATCGTCTGCCCGGTGGATCCCTGACCGCACCAGGGCCGAACCCAACCCCTCACCCTGGTGTTCGGGATCCACCCCAATCGCCGACAAGTACCAGTGCGGGTCCGGCATCAGGGCATTCCTGCGATCTCCCAGTTGACCCAGTACCGCCAGCATTCGCTTGCGGTCGACGCCGGGCAGACGCACCGCAAAGAGCGGCAAGGTGAAGCCGGACTTGACCATTGCCCAGAATCCGAGATCCTCTCCCGGAGGCAACCACAAAGCTACACCCTCACCGCGGAGCGTTGTCTCGGCTCGCCCCCTCGCCGCCAAAGTCGCCTTGGCCAGCGCCGTGAACATGTTGGTGAGTAGTCCCGGGCGAAGTTCGTGGTCTGGAAACACCGCGACCCACAGCGGATCGTCACAGAACGCCCGTCCCAGCACCGCGCCCGCGCTCTTGCACTCCTGCGGAGGGAGCTCTATCAGCGTGGGGTCGGTTGAGTCAGCCACAGCTCCAGGTTAGATGCGTGGCCTGGGCTCTTAGCCAGCGGTGACTGTCGGGCTGGGTCGGCAATGTCGTTGTGCGGCGTGTGGTTAGGTACAGATGCTGTGGCAGATCTCGAGAGGCGCGCCGAACCTGCCGTCACGTGTCCTGAGCGTCTGCCAATTGAGCCTCGAGCATGGATCGATCGAGTATCTCCCACACCTCGGTGACGAGGCCGTTCTCAATCCTGAGGAAAAAGGCATGCTCGACCGCGATGCTCCGCCCCGTTGGTTGCATGTCGCCCCAAGGACCTTCGTGTGTCCCGTGCAGAGTGGCCCGCACGGCAGCCATGTCATCATCTGCGGTGATCGAGTGGATGTCGAACCGGAAATTGGGGAAGGCGGCGTGCCAAGTGCCGACCGTGGTGGCGAACTCGTTGGCGTTGGTGAGTCGAGTGGCGCCGCCGATGTGGAGCGGGAACTGGGGAGCCAACAAGCGTTGCGCATTGCTGAAGTCCTGCCGGTTCCAGCCCTCCTCGAATATCACACGGGCGATGTCTATGGAATCCACGTCGCAACGGTAGCGAAGGCCGCTGGCCTTAACCGCACCCGACCGACTCGGCGGGACGGCAGCTCGGCTCCGGTCTGTCTAGGCCAGCGCGACGAGGTAGCCGACCGCGAGCAGGGTTGTGACGAGCGACGGAACTCGTTCGAACGTGTCCTTGGCTCTGTGGTGATACCACGAAGCTCCAATCATCATTGCGATGATTCCGAGCGCGGCGACCCTTCCAAGCCACGCCAGGTCGGACACTGCGGCACCGGCTACTACGCCAACCGCCGCCGCCACTTCTGCGACGCCAATCGGCGTCATGATCTTCAGATATCCGAGTCGTTCCGCCTGCTCGATCGCCCCTTTGTTGCGTGTGAGTTTCATCATTCCGATGCCCCCCACCACGACGAACAGCAGAACCGCCGTCACCCACTGCAATGTCGCCATCCCATCCTCCTGGTTCTCGTGAGACCTGGCCCGTGTCGTCCGACACTATCCGTTCGTCACCGCCACGGCAGGAGAGGGCGATGGATGGGAGTCCCGGCCATCCATCGCTCGGGATCTCGAACGAGGTCGGTTGAGGTCCTAATCCCGCTCCCAGACTTGCTCGGTGCCGGGTAGCTTGCAGGAGAGAAGTGGCGAGCGAAGGACATGCTCGACGCGGAGGCCAAAGCCGCCGTCGTCAACATAATGGCTACCGAGCCCTGACTCCGTTTGCCGCCCGGGCCACAACCAACATGCCGGTCCCAGGCTGACCATGCCCGGGCCGCCAACCGGATATACCTTGACCGCTACGACATCCAACACATGCAGGAGAGACAAAGACAATGCCAAAGCAACGATGGGTATTCGAGCCGGGACACACGGCGGCCGAGTTCAGCGCTCGACACATGATGGTCAGCAACGTCCGTGGTCACTTCAAGAACATTGAGGGTTTCATAGAGTTCGACCCCGACGACCCCACGATCGTCACTATCGAGGCGTCTATCAAGACGGCCGAGGTCTGGACAGGCGACACCTCCCGCGACGAGCATCTCCGATCAGCGGACTTCTTCGACGTCGAGAACTATCCCGAGATCACCTTCAGCGCCGATCAAATCACTTACCTGAGCCAGAACCAGCTCGAGCTCGGTGGCGACCTCACCATCCGGGGCATCACCAAGCGAGTCACGCTCGATGTACAAGACGCCGGCCGCTGGGACACCCCGTTCTGGGAAGACGGCGAGGACAAAGGCCCAATCACCCGCGCTGGATTCAGCGCTACAACCCGGATCAACCGTCACGACTTCGGTGTCAGCTGGAACGACAAGCTCGACAAAGGCGGAATCGTGGTCAGCGACATGGCCGACGTCATCATCGACGTCGAAGCATTGCGAACTCAAGGGTGACCGCCAAAGGCCGATCGATCAGTCCGACACCTGTGAACCCAACCCGCGGCCACCGTCGTCTGCTTCCACGCCGACCCCGTTGATGAAGCCATCCCCACCGGGTGGCGGCTGTGGCGGTGTGCGGGCCGTGATTGCGGCTTAGGATCAGATTCGATCTGGATGCAAGGGGCGAAATGAAAGAGCCGTTGTTCGTCGACCCGACCACGGGTGTGACGTATGGGTTCGATTCTGGATTGTGGCGATCTCCGACTGGAGCCTTGCACGCGAGTTTTCAGGCCGGGGTCGAC
>JBLYYW010000398.1:0-9810 GCA_048550155.1 Acidimicrobiales bacterium
CGTGGCCGAAGCGACCCGACCAAATCAGCGATCAACGAGCCCAGCGAGCACCGAGAACTCAGCCACCATTCGCCACGCACCGCACGAGGCGAGCAAAGGCAGTATTAGAGGCTCTTCACGATGTCGGCCATGAGTTCGCCGGCTTCGGTGGGGTTCTGGCCAACCCGGACCCCGGCATCTTCGAGGGCGTCCATTTTGGCCTGTGCCGTTCCTTTTCCACCGGAGACGATGGCGCCTGCATGGCCCATCTTCTTGCCCGGAGGGGCGGTGACGCCAGCGATGTAGGAGCTGACTGGTTTGGTCATGTGGTCCTTGATGTACTCCGCCGCCTCTTCTTCTGCGGAACCACCGATCTCGCCGATCATCATGACCGCCTTGGTTTCGGGGTCCGCCTCGAAGGCTTGGAGACAGTCGATGAAGGAGGTGCCAGGTACGGGGTCGCCACCGATGCCAACACAGGTGGTGACGCCGATGTCCTTCTGCTTCAGCTCATACAGCGCTTGGTAGGTGAGAGTGCCGGATCGGCTCACGATCCCCACCGGGCCACCGGACTTGGCGATGTGGCCCGCCGTGATACCCACGTTGGCCTTCCCTGGGCTGATGAGGCCGGGGCAGTTGGGTCCCAGCAGTCGAGTCTTGGGGTAGTCCCGTTTCAGCACGTTGTAGAAGTAGGCCTCGTCGTGAGCGGGGACACCTTCGGTGATGCAAACCACCAGATCCATACCTGCGGCTGCCGCTTCGAGAACTGCACCCTGCACGCCAGGTGCGGGCACGAAGATGCAGGTGGCCGTGGCACCGGTGGCTTCGGCAGCGTCTGAGACCGATGCGAAGATCGGGATGCCGTCTACGTCGGTGCCGGCCTTTTTGGGGTGGGTACCGGCGACGACCTGGGTGCCGTAGTCCCGGTTGAGGAGGCCGTAGTACCGACCGGTTGATCCGGTGAGGCCCTGGTAGATGACCTTGGTCGTTTCGTCGAGGAAAATGCTCATCGTTGTTCTCGTGCTCTACTCGGCCAGCTCGACGGCCCTGCGAGCCGCATCGAGCATGGTGTCTTCCATCATCAGCTTGTCGTTGAGCCGGGGAGCCAGGATCGCCCGGCCCTCGTCGGCGTTGGTGCCGTCGAGCCGAATCACAATCGGTGCGTCGATGCTGACTCGCTCCATCGCCTCCAGGATCCCGTTGGCCACCTCTTCACCTCTGGTGATTCCGCCGAAGATGTTGATGAAAATGCTCTTCACGCTCGGGTCGTTGTTGATCACATCCATTGCGTCGGCGAAGAGGTCGGCATTGGCGCCGCCTCCGACGTCGAGGAAGTTGGCCGGCCTTCCTCCCACCTGGTTGACCACATCGACCGTACTCATTGCCAACCCGGCGCCGTTTGCGATCACACCGACCGTTCCGTCGAGGCCCACGTATTGGAGCCCCTTTGCGTGGGCTGCTTCTTCCCGATCATCACGGGGCTGAGTTGCGTCGTACTGCTCGTAGTCGGGGTGCTCGTAGATTGCGCTGGAGTCGAGGCTCACTTTGGCATCGAGTGCATGGACCTCACCGGTTGGCTTCAGGATCAGTGGGTTGATCTCTACCAGATCGGCATCGCCTTCGACGTAGGCCGTGTACAGCTTCATGAGGATGTCGACAGCCCCCTCGGTGGCCTGTGGGTTCAGGTTGGCGGCGGCAACCCATGCTCGGCACTGCTCTTCGCTGAGCCCTTCGGCGGGGTTCACATGGATCTTGGCGATGGCATCGGGGTTCTCCTCGGCCACTGTTTCGATCTCCACCCCACCTTCGGCGCTGAGCATGCCCAGGTACTGCTTGGCGGAACGATCGAGGGTGAAGCTGGCGTAGTACTCCTCGGCGATATCGCTGGCCTTCTCTACCCAGATGGTCTTCACGATGTGGCCCTTGATGTCGAGCCCGAGGATGTTGGAGGCGTGCTCGCGTGCCTCGGCCTCGTTCTCGGCAAGTTTCACACCGCCGGCCTTGCCACGTCCGCCGGTGTGGACCTGCGCCTTCACCACTACCGGGTAGCCGACCCGGTTTGCGATCGCCACCGCCTCTTCCACATCTCCTGTTGCTTCGCCATCGGAGACGGGGATTCCGTAGGTGGCGAAGAACTGCTTACCTTGGTATTCGAGCAGGTCCATGGCGTCCGATCGTAACGGCATCGTCCGCCGGAGACCCCTTCGATCTGGCCGTTGGAAGTTGCGCCCAAAGGTGAAGTGGCCGCTGGGCGTGTCGGAAACCGACCATCAGGCCGGCCAGTTGGGCAGGAGACGACAGTTGTGGCGGCCAGAAGGGCGACGGACGGCGAGGGCTAGGAGCCGGACAGGGTGGCCACCACCTGGCCGTCGATGATCTCCACCGGATACTGACGGAGACCCGTACCGTCCTCACCGAACGCGAGCTCGGGGCAGACCGCATTGCCCACGAACTCCGATGCCTCACGATCCCACACCACGAAACAGTCCCTGGTCGCGTCGTCGGGGCGGACCGCGAACACCAGCCAACCCGAGAAAGGGTTGTCGCCGATGTGTTGCACGTAGACATCTCGATCGTTGCCCAAACCAGAGATCAGAAGCGGATCGCCACCGAACACATCTTCGTCATCGATCTTTGACGCAAGATCCTCGGCGTCGCCTACGAAAAACTTGTCGTCACCCAGATCCAGCTGCAGTTCGCCGTCATTGGCTTGGCCAGCGATCCGGAGCAAGAGAAAACCGATGGCGATTGCACCCAAGACGCCAGCGATGGCAATGACGGCAGCTTGGCTGCCCGGGTTCTTCCTGTTGGGTGCGACTGGCATTACGACTAAGTATCGCAGCCGCAACTTACGGCTTCACCAGCCGAAAGGTAATCAGTTACTCTTGTCACTGCGGAGGTGAATCGTGCGTGCTGAACCGGTTGTTCTGGCTCAATTGACTGATACGCATGTGAGCGTGGGAGACCACGGCCCCGGAGCGGCGCACTGGGCAGAGAACCGCCGACGGCTCGGGGTCGCAGTGCGGGCGCTGAACGCCGAGACCGAGCGACCCGCCGTGGTCATCGGCACCGGCGACCTCGTGGAGTGCGGCAGCCAACCCGCCTACGACGAGCTCGTGAAGCTCATGGCCGACCTGGAACTGCCGTTCTGGCCGCTGCCCGGCAACCACGACTCGAGCGTGCGCCTCCGGGCTGCGTTCCCCCACATGCCGTGGGAACAGAACCATGCGAGCTGGGTGCAAACGGTTCCCGAGACCACGATCACGGTCATCGGACTGGACTCAACAACACCGGGCGAATCGGGGGGTCACGTAGACCTGGAACGACTCGACTGGCTGGCGGAGAACATCGAAGCAGCTGCCGGACCCACGGTGCTCGCAATGCACCATCCACCGTTCGTCACCGGAATCGACTGGATGGATGCGTTGGGCTTCAAAGGCCTCGAGCAGCTGCAACAGGTACTGACTGCGCACCCGCCGACCCGGATCATTGCAGGCCACTTTCACCGTTCAATCGTGACCCAGGTGGGCCACTGCCCCGCGTCGGTGGGGATCTCCACCACACTTCACGTCAATCTGGATCTCAGCAATGCGGCCGTTCCCGCGGTCATCAACGACCCCATCGGGTACGAGCTGCACTGCGTCCTGTCCGGCGACGACCCTCAGGTCATCACCCACACCCGGCACATCGACCGAGCATCAGTGCCCCACCCAATCCAGTTGTAGTGTCGATCCCTTTTGCGCAGGACGGCCCCCTCCGCGCACGCGAACGCGGGTACCTCCCGGAGGGATGAGGGCGTTGCCGTGTGAAACGGTGAGAGCTAGCGAGCGATTAGTGTTGTGCCGGAGGCAGAGCCTCCGTGGCGACTGAACGGCCCCCGGAGGGACGACACAGGCCTCGTGCTGTCTCGCTGGCGCGTCGACAACGGAACGAAAATGCTCAGTGGTCGATCTTCTGGAGGGGGGCCCACGCGAGGAGAAGCACCTTTTCGCCCACTCCGGGGAAACGGATGGTGGCCTCTGCCTTCTCGCCGCTGCCGGTGATGTCCAAAATGACCCCTTCGCCGAAGCTGTTGTGACGCACATCGTCACCGATACGCAGTGAGCTCTCCTGTGATCCACTCGACGAACCGGCCTTGATCGCCGAGTCGACCTGACGGTCTCGTGCTCCGAACGTGGCCGGCCCCTTGCTGAACGCGTTCGCATCGTCGATCGAGCCGATTCTGCGACCAAAACTGGTCGAGAGCTTTCGTTTCTTGGCTCGGCTCCCCTCGGCCGAGGTCATCACGCTCGACGGGATCTCGTCGAGGAATCGGCTCGGTGGGTTGTATTGCGAGCTGCCGAACAACATTCGGTGCTGGGCGTTGGCGAGATACAACCGCTCCTGGGCTCGGGTGAGCGCGACGTAACAGAGTCGTCGCTCCTCCTCCATTTCCTTGGGTTCGGTCAACGCTCGGATGTGGGGGAACACGCCGTCCTCCAGACCGATCACCGCCACCACCGGGAATTCCAGGCCCTTGGCAGCATGGACGGTCATCAAGAGCACACCGGCGTCGTCTTCGATTCCATCGGCGTCGGACACCAAGGAGACCTGCTCGAGGAACTCGTCGACAGTTTCGAAATCGCGGGCCACACCGATGAGCTCCTGGAGATTCTCCAATCGGCTTTCGGCCTCAACCGATCGTTCGTCTTCTAGTTCGGCCACGTAGCCGCTGTCGTTCAGCACACGTTCGAGCAGCTCGACCGGTCCCTTCTCGATTTCCTGGGTGGCGCTGTGATGCAATTCGAGAAAGCGAGCGATCCCTCGGATTGCGGGGCCGGAGACTCCTGCCTCATCAGCTCGTTCCAGGGCATCGAAAAACGTCAGCCCGTTCTGGGCGGCGAAGGTATCGAGCTTTGCCACGCTGGTGTCGCCGACGCCGCGCTTTGGCGTGTTGAGGATCCGTTTCACGGCAACCTCATCGTTGGGGTTCACCGCCGCCTTGGCGTAGGCCAACGCGTCCTTGATCTCCCGCCGGTCATAGAACCGGGTTCCGCCGATCACCTTGTACGGGATTCCCACCCGCATCAGGTACTCCTCCATCACCCGCGACTGCGCATTGGTCCGGTAGAAGATCGCCATGTCGTCCCACCGGTACTCGCCGTAGCTGTGGAGCCGGCTGTACTCGTTGGCCACAAACTGGGCTTCATCTACCTCGTCCTCGCCGACGAAGTGTTGGATGACCTCGCCGTCCCCGGTCTCGGTCCACAGGTTCTTGGGACGGGTCCCGAAATTGTTGGCAATGACCGCATTGGCTGCGCTCAGGATGTTTTGCGTGGAGCGGTAGTTCTGCTCCAGCAACACGACCGAGGTATCGGGAAAGGCCTCCTCGAACTGCATGATGTTTCGGATGTCCGCACCTCGGAAGCCATAGACGCTCTGGGCGTCGTCGCCCACTACGGTCACCTGGCGATGCTCGGCGGCGATCTTGAGCACCATCTCGTTCTGTACGGCGTTGGTGTCCTGGTACTCATCCACCAGCAAGTTTCCGAAACGACGCTGGTAATGCGCCAGGACCTCCGGCTCCTTGCGAAACAGCTTGGTGGTGTTCAGCAATAGATCATCGAAGTCCATGGCGCCCGCCTGCTCGAGGCGCCGCTGGTACTCCATGTAGATGTCGGCGGTCTTCTTGGCGGCGATGTGTTGGGCACTGTCGGCGAATTGGACCGGATCGAGTCCTTCGTTCTTGGCCGACGAGATGGACGCCTGGATGGCTCGGGGGTTGAACCGTTTGCTGTCCAGTCCCAGATCACGTATGACGTAGCCGGTCAGCCGTACCGCATCGGCCTGGTCATAGATGGTGAATGCGCTCGGATACCCCAGGGCCTTCCCGTCGCGCCGCAGTATTCGGACACAGGCCGAGTGAAAGGTGGACACCCACATCTTCTGGGCAACCGGGCCGACGAGCTCCTGGACTCGGTGCTTCATCTCACCGGCGGCCTTGTTGGTGAAGGTGATGGCCAGGATCTCGAACGGGGATGCTCCCTCATCGATCAACCACGCGATACGACGGGTCAACACTCGGGTCTTTCCCGAGCCGGCCCCGGCGATCACCAGCAGAGGTCCGCCGATATGGGTGACGGCATCGAGCTGCGCTGCGTTCAGGCCACCGGTGACGCGACTCTCAACCACGCTCTCACGGTACCGGCTGCCCGGACCCAACTCGCTCGATCCAGCCGCACGAGTGACGTCCTCCTCTGGTCAGTGCGGTCCCGGTTTGTGACGCTTGGGGCGTGTTCTACGTGGGCGTGGCAATATGGCTCTTCGTCGTCGCTGCATGCCTCGTGCTGTCGAGAAACAGCCGAGCGCGATCGTTGGTTCGAGCGCGCTACATCGCCCCTCTGTACTGGGTGGCTGTCGTCGCCGCCGTGACGGCCGGGTTCGCTCCGCTGATCACGCCCGGGCCGGAGGAAAACCCCTCAGCGGACCAATTCTCTACCGACCGAGCCCGTGCCCACATCGACGTCATTGCGTCGCGGCCTCACCCGATGGGCAGCGAGGCCAGCGAAGAAGTCCGTGCGTACATCGCCGAACAGCTGGAATCTCTTGGGCTGGCAGCGGAGTTCCAGGCGGTGGCCGGGGTTCGCGATTACTACAGCAGTTCGGGAGCAACGGTTCCGGTGGTGAACGTGATCGCTCGTATTCCGGGCGCCGCTTCGACCGGTTCGATCGCGCTGGTGGCCCACTATGACACGGTCCCCGAAACCCCCGGTGCCAATGACAACACGTCCGGAGTTGCCGTGCTCCTCGAGACGGCCCGACTGTTGCTAGAAGCTGAAGAACCGCTTCGAAACGACGTTGTCCTCCTCTTCCCCGACGCCGAGGAGCCGGCGCCGCGGTACGGCTCGACCGCATTCGTCGACCACCACCCACTGGCCGCAGATGTGAGCTTCGTCGTGAACCTGGAGGCGATCGGCAGTGCCGGCCCATCGATGATCAGCGAAACGAACGGGCCGCGAAGCTGGGTACTGGACCGCTACGTCAGTTCGGTTCCCCAACCGGTCGCGTTTTCCTTCCTCGCCGAAACAATGGAGCTGCTCGGCGGCTCCAACACCGACTTTGCGCCGTTTCGCGATGCCGGTGTTCCAGGTGTTGAATTCGTCTACACCATCGGGTCGCCGATCTACCACACCGCTGCTGATTCGGCGGATTCGGTGAGCGCCGGAAGCCTGCACAGCCACGGGACAAACACCGTCGCCCTGGTTCGCGAGCTCGGTGAGCGTGATCTGACCGACGTCGGCGGGGGCGACAGCGTGTTCTTCACCGTCGGCCGCTTTCGCCTTGTCCAGTACCCGGAGTCCCTGGCAGTACCGCTGATCGTTGTCGCCGGACTGGCGTTGGCCGGAACTATCTGGAGACACGGGTTCGGCTGGGCCGCCGTCGCTCGAAGCGCCGGCTCGACCCTGGTGACATCGATTCTGCTCGGTCTCGGTTCAACCCTCATATGGGTCGGGCTGGCAGGGTGGCGCAGCTCGATGGGAATCCTGGAGAGCTACCTCTACCTTCTCGGCTTCGCGGCCCTGGTGATGGCCGTGGTTGTTTCTCTCCGCCGTGGTCCAGCCGACCCGATCGCCCCTGCCGGAGTCCTTGCGGTCTGGTGGACATTCGGAGTGGCGACCTCTCTCGTGGCGCCGGGGATCAGCTACCTGTTCGTCATCCCGGTTCTTCTGGGGGCGGTCGTACTGGCCGGCGGTTCGGCTGCGGACCGGAGCTGGGAACGGCTGGGCACAGCGGTCCTCGCAGTCGGGGTGACAATGGTGCTGTTGGTCCCGGCGATCGACACATACTTCCAATTCGCCCAGCCGAGGCCCGGCAATCTCGATTCGCAGATACTGCCGACCATCGCCGTCCCCGTGTTCCTGCTCGCACTCGTCATCGAGCTCGCCTGCTCGTTCCACCCCCTGGCGACGCACTTCGTCTCAACGCCGCGCTCGGCTCCAACGCTGGCAGAGCACCAGCCGCTGGATCCGGTGAACGGTCTGCGGGTCGGAACGGTGATCGGGACTCTCGCAGGGGCGACGATCGTGGCGGTCGGTGGCCTGTTCAGCTTCTGGATCGTCGTTGGCCTCGCTGCGATCGGCGGAGGCATCGGATACTGGAGCGAGAAACGAAAGCTTCCCGCCGCCTAGCTCAGTCGGTCAGGTCGATCCACAGCGGGGCATGGTCGCTCGTGCCGGTACGTCCGCGTTCGACCACGTCGATCACCGCATGGGTGACCCTTTGAGCAACACCAGGAGTACCGAGGATGTAGTCGAGCCGCCAGCCCCGCCTACGCCGGAAGGACTCGTGGGCGTAGTTGAACCACGTGTACAAGCCTCGTCCGGGGTGATGGTCACGGAAGATGTCGACCAGTCCGTTGTCGTGGATGACCATTCCAAAGGCAGCCCTCTCAGCGTCAGTGAAGAGGTTGCGACCCCGATACCGCTCGGGAGCCCAGACATCGTCGGGCTGCAGTGCAACATTCATGTCGCCGAGCAGTATCATCTCGTCTGCGATGTTGCGCTGGGTGGTGACAACCGAGGAGAATTCGATCAACCAGTCGATCTTGTTCTGATGCGCGGCCGTTCCTGCCCTCGTGCCGTTCGGCGCATAGGCGGTCACGTAGCGAACACCTCCGACAGTGCCGGCGATCGTCCGACCATCGCCGGTCGGTTCGGCGATATCGATGATCGGCGAAAGTGAAAGCAGCGCCGCACGGTCGGTGCTCGCCACGAAGTAGCCGGCCTGCTGGAGCTGATGAAGGGGAAGCCGTTTGGTACTTCGCAATTCCTGAATCCCGACGACATCGGGCTGCCGCTCGGCAAGCCACCCGAGCAAATTCGGCGTGCGGGCTCGAAGACCGTTCACGTTCCACGACGCCGCCCGCACGTGACAAACCCTCGTTGGGTGTTGATGCGCTGGGCGGGTCAGCGACGGCGACGCCGAGAAGCGTCGGTCTGGCGAGCCCGACTGATGATCCGGTCGATAACGACGTTTCGTTCGGGGTCATCGGTCTGTTCGAGTTCCACGGCTAACGACTCGAGGGCTGCGCTGACGCTGATCCCGTGGGTGGTGGCAAATTGGTGCCACGTCTCATGGGCGTCATCGCTGAGGTAGCCGTGGAGCGTTTTGCGCCGTTTGGTTGCCTTTGCTTGTTCGACGGCCTCAGCGGCAGAGACTGCGGCACTGGCGGCGGAAAGTGCGGACATGGGTGTGAATTCCTTCCAATCAACGACGCTTCGGCGTGGCGATACGTCGCGTTCCTTGGCATGATTGTTGTTTCAGCGACTAGGACGCTCCTCGGCGGTCAAAAGTTGCAAGCTTTTGCTAGCGAAGTGAACTGCTTGGGTAAAAGTGCTGGTCAGCGAGTGAGCTGTCAGAAACCCTCAGATTCTCTTCACGAAGGGGTTGCGCGGCTGTAACTTCAATGCTGTAATTCCATGCCGGTCACCACAACATGTGGGGCGAAATCGCACGCTGGACACTACAACCACCACATCTAGTGGGTCGAGCACAACCAAATGACAGGCCAAAAAGGGAGTACAGAGTGACACTGATCGACGAAACCACATTTGCGGGAGACGACATTTCGGTCGATCCAAGCCCCCGCATGCGAGTCCGCAAACGAAACGGATCGCTGGAACCCGTCGACATCAATCGCATCGTCAATGCGATCGCCAAGGCCTCTGAGGGGCTTATCGGAGTTGACCCGATGCGGGTCGCCACCCGCACCATCTCGGGCCTGGCCGACGGAGCCAGCACCGCCGAACTGGATCAACTGTCCATCCGCACTGCGGCCGGTCTCATCGTCGA
>JBLYYW010000399.1:0-12802 GCA_048550155.1 Acidimicrobiales bacterium
GTACCGACGCGCCGATCCTGGTCCATATGGAAGAGGTCAGCGATCGACTGGCGGGGTTCATCGGTGGATACCTGGTGTTCACCAACATGGTGCCCGAGGTGTCAGAGTCGATCCAGCTCACCGAGCGCCTGATGGAGCGGGCGCTGGGCCCTGCCGGTCGGCAGATGATCACTGCGGCGTCCCGAATCGCCGAGGGCAATGACGCCGACAGCGAGGACAGCGGAGCCGAGACCGCCTCGTGAGCGATCTGATTCAGATCCGTTCCTTCGAACTGCTTCTACTCTGCGGCGTTCTCCCCGAAGAAAAAGTGCGTCGCCAGCCATTTCGATTCGATATCGACATCGAAGTAGATCTTCGCCGAGCCTCGGAAACCGACGAATTGACCGACACGGTCAATTACGGCGAGGTTCTGGAACAGCTCAGCAAAGCACTCGAAGCCGAACGCTTCGACCTTCTGGAACGGCTGGCCGGCCGGACCGCCGAGCTGGTGCTCAGAAACCCTCTCGTTTCAGGAGTGACCGTTTCGGCCCACAAGCTCCGACCCCCGGTCCCTCAGCATGTTGAGAGCACCGGAGTGAAGATCCGGCGAGAGCGCCAGCGATAGTGGAAGGCGCCAACCCGGCAACGGTTCGGGCCTTCCTGTCCCTCGGGTCGAACATCGGCGATCGTCGCAAATTCCTGCGTGATGCGGTGGGTGCGATCGACGACGTGCGAGCGGTCAGCCCGGTATACGAAACTGAACCAGTAGGGGGCGTGGAACAAGACGCGTTCCTCAACGTCGTGGTTGAGGTTCACACGATCCGCTCACCCCAGGAGTTGCTGGCCCTGTGCCACGAGCTCGAGCAAGCGGCGGAACGCACCCGGGAGGTCCGGTGGGGACCTCGCACCCTCGATGTCGATGTGGTCTGGATCGATGGCTAC
Organism: Acidimicrobiales bacterium; assembly: GCA_048550155.1. Lineage (GTDB taxonomy): Bacteria > Actinomycetota > Acidimicrobiia > Acidimicrobiales > SZUA-35 > JABDIY01. The sequence goes on from JBLYYW010000399.1 coordinate 922, forward strand.
AGCTCCGATGATCCCGAGCTCACGGTTCCCCACCCTCGCGCCCACGAGCGTAACTTCGTGCAGGTGCCCCTGTTCGATCTCGACCCCAACCTCACCCTCCCGAACTACGATCCGGCAGCTGCGTTCGGTGCCGTGCAGAACGTCGGGCCGCTGTAGCCGTTCATCGCTGCGTCGATAGCGTGAGGCCGGTCGGAACGGCCATCCCGTACCCCACCGAATCATCCCCAGGTAAGGACCCTTCATGGCAGCACTTGATCTCCTCGTGATCGGCAGCGGAGTTTCCGGGCTGTCCGCAGCAGTCCGGGCCGGAAGCGCGCACCGGCTACGGGTTGGTGTGATCACGAAGGGACAGCTGCATCAAGCCACAACCCGGTGGGCTCAGGGTGGCGTCGCCGCTGTTCTGGGAGGAACCGACGATCCCGACTCCACCGACCTTCACCTCGCCGACACGCTCGCAGCGGGGGCTGGCCTGTGCGACATCGACGCGGTTCGGGTGCTTGTCGACGAGGGACCGGTGCGGGTCAGCGACCTGATCGCGATGGGTGCCATCTTCGATCAAAATCACGAAGGCGACTATCTAAAGGCACGGGAAGGCGGACATACCGAGGCTCGCATCTTGCATGCCCGTGGTGACGCAACCGGCGCCGAGATCGAGCGGGCGCTCGTCGTTGCAGTCCACGACACCGCAGCATCGTTGGTCGAGCATGCGTTCGCCGACAGCTTGTTGATGGAGAACGGTCGCTGTGTAGGCGTTCGGTACCAGGACGTCAACGGCGTCCTGCATGAGATGGAGGCCAAGAACGTTCTCCTGGCTGCCGGAGGAGCCGGCCAGTTGTACTCGGTCACTACCAACCCGGTCGAGGCGACCGGCGACGGTATCGCCATGGCTTTGGCGGCAGGAGCGGCGCTGGGTGACGCAGAGTTCGTTCAGTTCCACCCCACTGCGCTCCACCACGAAGCCATGCCGCGCCCGTTGTTGTCCGAGGCGCTTCGAGGTCACGGAGCGTTGCTTCGGGACACCGATCACGAGCGATTTGTCGACGAGCTGGAGCCGAGAGACGTTGTGAGTCGAGCGATGATGCGGACCATGATCGAGCAAGGCGTTGACCACCTTTGGCTGGACGCAACCGATCTGGAGGATTTTGCACTGCGGTTCCCCACGATCACCCGATCGCTGGAGCTGGTCGGTCTCGATGCCACTTCCGATTTGTTACCGATTGCACCCGCCGCCCACTACACCTGCGGCGGGGTGATCAGCGATCTCCGGGGAGCCACCACCGTGCCGGGGCTGTGGGCTGCGGGCGAGGTGGCGTGTAGCGGAGTGCACGGGGCCAACCGACTGGCGTCCAACTCGCTGCTGGAGGGAATGGTTTTTGGGCCCCGCGCCGTCGATGCCATCGCCGAGGGTGTCGATGGGCCCGAACCGAGCGGAGCCATGCGAACCGTCCTCACTCCGGACCGGGCAAGGGTGGCAGGGCGTCGGCTGGATCCTCCCCCGCCGCCGCAGTGGGGATCGGTCGATTCCGATCCCGCCGAAGTGAGGAGGGCAGTTCAGGCAGCAATGACCCGCGGGGCCGGGGTTCTGCGCGATCGCGATTCTCTGGCAGAGACCGCTGCGACCCTCGATGAGGTGATGGGTCACGTGCCAGCCCAGGACTCCGATCCTGCTTGGCTGGAGGTCCGGAATCTCATCACGCTCGGACGGGCCGTTGTGGTCGCTGCGGCCAGCAGAGAAGAGAGCCGGGGAGCTCATACTCGTGACGACTTCCCCGCAACCTCGGACGAGTGGATGCTCCGTCAGGTCATCTTCAGTGCCTGAAGGCCACACGATCCACCGGGCTGCCCGCCTGCAGAACAAACGCTTCAAGGGGAAACCTGTCCGGTCCGAGTCACCTCAGGGTCGGTTCGCCGAGGGGGCGTCGGTCGTCAGCGGCGCAGAACTACGGAAGATATCCGCCAATGGCAAGCATCTCTTCTACGAGTTCGGGTCGGGCGACGTAGTTCACGTGCACCTGGGCCTATTCGGCAAGTTTCGGGTTCGATCCCTACCGACCGATGACCCAATCTCAGAAAACTGCCGCTGGCTCATCACCACTGAAACGGATCGGTTGCACCTGGCAGGTCCAACGGTCTGTGAACTGATCGATCCAGACCAGATGCAGGCGATACGTGACCGTCTTGGCCCTGACCCCCTGGTGGGACGTCAACCTTCTGACCCCGTACAGAAGATCGCCGGGCGATTGCGCCGCCGCCGTACCCCGATCGGTGCGGCCATCCTCGATCAAAAGGTGATCGCAGGCCTGGGCAACGTCTATCGGGCCGAGATCTTGTATCTGGTCGGTCTCGATCCGTTCACGCCGGCCAACGAGGTTGACGAGCAGACGCTGGAGGCCCTGTGGAACGAGTCGGTCCGTCAACTGAAGATGGGGGAGAAGGCGGGTCGGATCGTCACCACCGAACCTTCCGACGTCGGACGAAGCCGTCGACGCGATATCGGTCTCGACGAACGGCTCTATTGCTACAAGCGCCAGGGGGAGCGATGCAGGCGGTGCGGAGCCATTATCCGGTCTGCAAACATCGACGGCCGGAACATCTGGTGGTGCCCAACAGAACAAAGCTGACACCTCCCGCGCCCGAGTAGCCTTTCGCCGTGCTCGAGATCCTGACGTCGGTCATTGGACCGGTGGTCATCGTGGTGGCCGTCGGTGCGATCGTCGGACACCGGATCGGACTCGAGACCACGACACTTTCCAAGATCGCCTTTTGGATCCTCGGTCCAGCGTTCATGTTCGATGGTCTCGCCACCGCCGATCTGGCCGGCGACGCGGTACTCGGGTTGGCGGGCGCTGCGATCACCAGCTTCGTGGCTGCGGGCTTCGTGGGAGCGGCGTTGTCGAAGATGTTGGGTTCTACTGTCGAGAACCTGTCCGCCGATGTCGTGTCATCCACCTACGGCAACGTGGGCAATGCAGGCATCGCCATATGCGTCTTCGCATTGGGTGACGGTGTCCGGCCCTCGGCGATCGTTGTGATGGTGGTCATCAACACGATCGGTGTTGTACTGGGTGTGGCCCTGGCCACGGCCCGAACCCAAAGTGTTTGGGTGGCGGTGCGCACAGGTATCACAACCCCGCTGACCCTCGGTGCGCTGCTGGCCGTGCCGGTCAACTACTTCGATCTCGCCCTGCCCGACTGGTTCGACCGCCCGGTCGGTCTCATCGCCGACGCCTTGATCCCGGTCATGCTGCTTACCCTCGGTCTGCAGCTGCGGAAGGTCGATCTCGCCCGTCCCGAACCTGGCGTGTTCGCATCGGCTCCTGCAAAGCTGATTGTCGCACCTGTCGCCGCCTACTTCGCCGCCCAAGCCCTCGGGCTGGACGACGTGAACGCAGGGGTGGTTCTGATGCAAGCGTCGATGCCGCCGGCCGTCTTCACGATGTTGGTCGCACTGGAACACGACCTCGCCCCAAGACGGGTGACGAGTGCACTCGTCACCCTGACCGGACTGTCATTGCTGACGGTGCCCCTGGCAGTGTTCGTGGCTCGCTGACCCAAGAACTCCCGATGGAATCGTGCCCTCGAGGGCACAAACCCGTCGGAAGATCGAGGATGCAGGCCTGGCTCGGCGTCGGGTGCTGAGCTCGAACGTTCAGCTGTTGGAGACGAGGTGGTTTCGGCGGGCTTGCATCCAGCGAATCTCGGCCTCGTTGTTCGACAGCTCGATCGCCCGATCGTAGGCGTCTCTTGCGTCAGCGGTACGGCCAAGTTTGGCCAGGAGTGCGGCCCGGCTCGAATGGAAGTACTCATAGCCAGAGAGCTCGGCTCCCAATTCGTCGATCAGTGACAATCCCACCTCGGGCCCTTCGCTCCACGCCAACGCAGCGGCCCGGTTGAGCCTCAACACCGGGGAGTCGTGGAGCGAGATGAGGCTTCCGTAGAGCTCGGCGATTCTGGCCCACGGAGTGTCCTCAACCGAGGCCGACCGAGCGTGCAGGCCCGCGATCGATCCCATCAGACGGTAGGGGCCTACGCCTGGTAGTTCGGCACTGCGAGCCAGATGGGTCAGTCCTCGGTTGATTCGAACTCGATCCCACTTGGACCGGTCCTGGTCCTCGAGTAGGACGGGGAGTCCGTCGGCGTCGGTTCGTGCCCAGCGGCGCGAGTCGGTGAGAAGGATCAGCCCGGCGAGGCCGTGTACCTCGGCATCGTCGGGGGCCAAATCGCACAACAGCTCCGAGAGCCACACCGCCTCGTCACACAGCGAGCCCCGGATCAGTTCGGTTCCTGCCGCGCTGTTGTATCCCTCGTTGAAGACGGCGTAGATCACACTGCAGATCGCCGACAGTCGATCGGAGATGTGGTCGGGCCCGGGAACATCGAAGGGCACCCCTGCCGATGCGATCTTCTTCTTTGCTCGCGTCAAGCGCTTCTTCATCGTTTCGGTGGGGACGAGGAAGGCATGCGCGATCTGCTCGGTGGTGAGACCGCAGACATACCTCAACGTGAGGGCGACCTGGGCTTCGACGTTGATCGCCGGGTGGACGCAGCCAGCGATCAGGGCGAGCTGATCGTCGCCCAGTCGCTGCTCCCGGGGTGGTGGCTGGACCGCTGCCTGCGCCAGTGCTGGCATCCGTTCTGCGAACCGAGCGTCCCGCCGCATGCGATCGATCGCTTTGCGTCGTGCGGTCGTGAGCAGCCAGGCCCCTGGCTTGAGTGGCGGCCCATCGGTTCGCCATCGAACCGATGCCTCGGCGAACGCCTCCGAGACGACATCTTCGGCCAGTTCCAGACTACGAGTCTCCCGCACGAGAGTGGCGACAAGTGGCGCCCACTCCGTGCGGAATGCGACGTCGACCGGCGACAGCCGAGGGGACATCCGGCCTCAGCCGAATTCCATGATCGGACGGATCTCGACCGTTCCGTAGCCGACGTTGGGAATCTTCAACGCCCAGGTGGTCGCCTCGTCGAGATTCTCGGCTTCGATCAGATAGAACCCACCGAGGGCTTCTTTGGTTTCGGCGAAGGGGCCATCGCTGGTGATGGTCTTGCCGTCCCGCACCCGCACGGTGGTGGCTGCTCCGGCTGGATGGAGCGCCTCACCCCCGAGGTGGCGACCGGCCGCCTCGAGATCGGTCGTGAACTTGAACCACTCCTGCATTTCGGCGTCCATTTCCGGGGTACCGAAGTCGGGAGTGATGGATTCGTCTGAGTAGAGGAGGAGTGCGTATTTCATGATGATCCCTTTCAGGTGGTGATTCGGGTCTCTCCCGATTCAACTACACGACGAACGGCGTGTCGCCTGAGGGACACCGGCGAACGACAGACCCGAGATCGGGAATGGACCCTGGCCAGGGCCACTAGCCTGTCGGGATGCGCCGAGACTTGCTTCCCCCAGTTGCCGACGTGCGTACGATGGTGCAGCTTGCTCTTGCCGAAGACCTCACGCCGTTCGGTGACCTCACGTCGTCGCTGATCGATCCCGATCTCATGGCGACTGCCGAGTTCAATGCGCGCGAGGCCGGTGTACTCGCAGGCTGTCTGTGTGTCGAGGAAACGTTTGCCGCTGTCGACCCGACACTCACGATCGAATGGTTCAAAACAGACGGTGACCGGATCGCCGCCGGCGACGTCCTGGGGGTTGCTCGGGGACCCTTCGCCACCCTGCTCACCGCCGAACGGACCGCCCTCAACTTTCTCAGTGGGCTGAGCGGCATCGCAAGCAACACAGCCAAGTGGGTTGAAGTGGCCGATGGGCGGCTGATCGTCTGGGACACTCGGAAGACCACGCCCGGTTACCGAAGCATGCAAAAGGCTGCCGTGAGGGCCGGCGGAGCCGCAAACCATCGAGGCAATCTGAGCGACTGGTTGATGTTGAAGGACAACCACCTCGTCGGTACCACGATCACCGAGGCGGTCGCCGAAGCCAGGCGGCGCTGGCCCGGCCGAACGGTCCACGTGGAGGCTGATCGCCGTGAGCAGATGATCGAGGCCATGGAAGCTGGAGCCGACATCATCCTGCTCGACAACTTCACGCCCGAAGAGCTCAAACCGCTTGTCACCGAGGTTGATGAATGGGCGGCGAGCAACGGCGGGCGCCGCCCGCTGCTTGAAGCAAGCGGCGGCATCAGCTTCGACACGTTGAATTCCTACGCCGACACCGGCGTAGATCTCGTATCCTCCGGTTCGCTCACCAACGCAGCCGGCGTCCTCGACATCGGCCTCGACGTTCGCCCCAACGCCTGATCGGGCCGGAAAGATCCCATGCCTCACGAGATTCCCTATCGATTCGAACCGACCGCAACTGCGGCGGAGCTGAGCGAGAAGTACGGCCATCTCGAAGACGGCACAGAAGCCGGGGTCAAGGCCACGATCGCCGGTCGCCTGATGCTGCGACGAACCCAGGGGAAGTTGGCGTTCGGCACGCTCCAGGACGGCTCGGGCCGTATCCAGTTGTTCGCACCGTCCAAAGTCACCCCGGACTTCGATGAGTTCACAGCCCTGTCGCTGGGTGACTGGATCGGCGTCACCGGTGAGGTGATGAAAACCCGACGCGGCGAGCTCAGTGTGAAGGTGGAACAGTGGACTGTGTTGGCCAAGACACATCGACAGTTCCCGGACAAGTTTCACGGCATCACCGATCCCGAACTTCGGTACCGGCAGCGGTACGTGGATCTGTGGGTCACCCCGGAGGCTCGAGACGCGTTCGTGCTTCGATCCCGAGCGATCAGTCTCACCCGACGGTGGCTTGAAGATCGAGATTTCATCGAGGTCGAAACCCCCGTCTTTCACCCGATTCCCGGCGGTGCGTTGGCACGGCCATTCACCACCCATCACAACGCTCTCGACAGCGAGTTCTTCCTTCGAATCGCCCCCGAGCTCTACCTCAAGCGCCTCATCGTGGGTGGGATCGAGCGGGTCTTCGAGATCGCTCGCGTATTCCGCAACGAGGGCATCAGCACCCGACACAACCCCGAATTCACGATGCTCGAGCTCTATCAGGCCTACGCCGACTATGGCGACATCATGGAACTGGTCGAGCAGCTGGTTGAACATCTGGCGGTCGAACTGACCGGCTCGACCGAGATCACCTACGGCAGCAAGCCGATCAGCCTGGCCGCACCGTGGCGTCGAGCCACATTGGTCGATCTGATCAACGAGCACACCGGCGAAAGGGTCGATCTCGACACGCCGATCGATGCACTTCGAGAGGTCTGTGTCAGATACGACGTTGCAGTAAAGGACAGCTACGGGCCTGGCAAGCTCCTTCTGGAGCTGTACGAAAAGACTGTCGAACCAAACCTGTGGGACCCGATCTTCGTGATCGACTATCCGGAGGAGGTCTCACCTCTGTCCAGGGTCCACCGCAAGAAGCCGGGCTTCACCGAACGGTTCGAAGGAATCGTTGCCGGCCGAGAACTGTGCAACGCGTTCAGCGAGCTCTATGACCCAGCTGAACAGCGGGCCCGATTCGAGGACCAAGTCAAAGCCGGGGAAGCCGGTGACGCCGAAGCGATGGTGGTCGATGAGGACTATCTACGAGCGCTCGACTTCGGCCTGCCCCCAACGGGCGGCCTGGGTATCGGTGTAGATCGGCTGATCATGTTGTTGGCCGACGTTCAGACGATTCGCGACGTCGTATTGTTCCCGACCCTCAAGCCCGAAGTTTTCGACTGACACCGATCGCACCATGGCTCGATGGAGGTGTCCCGACTGCAAGCGCGAGTTCGGCAAGGTACGTCAGGGCCACATGTGCGCTCCCGGGATGTCGCTGGAGGAGTACTTCGCTGACGCCAAGCCGTGGGAGCGGCCGATCTATGACGTCGTCAACGGTCACCTGTCCGAACTGGAGGGAGGGGACCTGATCGTCGATCCGATCGCAATGGGCATCATGTTCAAGAACGGGCCCATGATCTGTGAGCTCCGGACGAAGACCAAGTGGACTGCACTCGGTTTCTCATTGGCACGCAAACTCAGCTCGAAGAAGCTTTCGCGCAAGGTCGTGGCCTATGCGCCGAGCGGGAAGTTCTTTCACGTGATCAACGTGAGCGATCCCGAACAGATCGACGACGAGATTCTCGACTGGCTGACCGAGGCGTACTATCTCCCACTCGGGGGTCGCCCTCCCGAGGTTTCTGATCCCATGGTGCCAGACGACATCGACGACGATTTCTTCGATTGAGCCGACCACCCGAGCCTTCCTAAGATTCGCTCATGCCCTCATATCCGCTGCCGGCGTTCGACCACTACTGGGCAATGTGGAACGAGACCGATCCGGGTCGCATACGCAGCCATCTCGACCGCGCCGTCTCCGAGGACGTGGAATTCTGCGACCCGCTCCATTGGCATTTCGGCAAGGATGCCCTGGAAGCCAACGTTCGCCAGTTCAGAAGCGACCAGCCCGACGCGGTCTTCGTGCTGGTGTCGGGGTTCGATCACCACAACAACAGGTACCGCTACAGGTGGGACTTCACGCGCCGGGGACGAACCCTCCTCGAGGGCCTCGACATCACCACGGTCAATGACGATGGCCTGATCATGCGAATAGACGGGTTCTTCGGCGACCTTCCCGCCGCCGGGGGAGGATCTGAGAAGCCCGCTGGATGAGCGCCGAGTCATCGTCATCCCGTAACCTATTGTGGTGGCCCTGCATCCTCTCAAGCGACTCCCGACGTCGGAACTCGACACCCGCCGAGTGGAAGAGACCCTCTTGGGCACGGTTCACATCGACGGAGACCCTTATCTCACTGAGATTGCTTCGCATTTGATCAAAGCGGGCGGTAAACGATTGCGCCCTCGGTTCGCGATCGCGGCGGCGGCGTGCGCCCTACCCGATGGCGAACCGGTTCACATCGACGTCGTTCGCGGCGGCGTCTCGGTTGAGCTGGTGCACATCGGCAGCCTCTACCACGACGACGTTATGGACGAGGCCAAGCTCCGTCGCCAGGTGGAAAGTGTCAACGCCCGCTGGGGGAACCTGCGCGCAATTCTCGCCGGCGACTACCTCTTGGCGAAGGCCTCCGAGATCGCCGCCGACCTTGGTGTCGAAGTTGCCGGTCTGCTTGCCACCACCATTTCCCACCTGTGCCAGGGGCAGGTTGGCGAACTCCAAACCTTGTACGACACCCAGCGCAGCGAGAACCAGTACTTCCCCAGCATCGAGGGCAAGACGGCATCGTTGTATGCCGCCGCAGCCCGCATCGGCGGCATCGTGAGCAACCAGCATCGGGCTGCAATCGACTCCCTCACCGAGTTCGGTCGCCTGTATGGCATGGCGTTCCAGGTTGTCGACGACATCCTCGATGTGGTCGCGTCCGACGAACAGCTCGGCAAACCAGCGGGCAATGACATGATCGAGGGTGTCTACTCACTACCGGTGATCCACACTCTCGGTTCCTCGGCTGGGGCCGATCTCCGCCCGCTGCTGAGCGAAGACATGTCCGAATCCGATCGGCTTGCAGCCATCGAGATCGTGCGAAACGGGCCCGGTGTCGCCTCCGCCCATGGTGTCGCCCTGGGGTTTGTGAACGAAGCGAAGGATGTCATCGCGACGGTGGGCGACAACGAGGTTGCTCAGGCCCTCGCCGACGCCTGTGACCACCTCCTCGCCTCCGCCACCGCGGTGACCGGCTAGCCAAAAATCGTCGGACCACCACATTCCCCTCAAAAATCGTCCCCGGACCACACTGCACGTAGCCGCCCGACGCCAGAAGCAGCGAATGTGGTGGCACGACGACAGAACACGGAGCGAGTCCGGAGCGACCCCGAGGTACGAGGGCGGCGTGGGGCTGCGGAGGGACGGAGCAGCTCGGGCCGTATTTGGGGTTGTTTGAGCGGAGCGAGTCCGGAGCGACCCCGAGGTACGAGGGCGAGCGAAGGCAATATCATGGAACAATCTGGCCCGCCGGTTCGTTGAACTGAGTGCCCGCCCGTCAAACTGGGCCGAACGACTCATTCCGCCGCTGCTCTCGCCGACCTTCATATCGAGGGGCAGGTAGACTCATCCCACCCCCCTCGATCGAAAAGAGGACCACCCCATGTTCGAACGTTTCACAGACAGAGCCCGCCGAGTGGTGGTGCTGGCCCAAGAAGAGGCCCGTCTCCTCAATCACAACTACATCGGTACCGAGCACATTCTTCTCGGCCTGATCCACGAAGGTGAAGGGGTTGCAGCCAAGGCGCTCGAGTCGCTTTCCATCAGCCTCGAAGGTGTCCGCGAGCAGGTGCAGGACATCATCGGACAGGGATCCAGCTCGCCCAGTGGCCACATTCCGTTCACACCGCGCGCCAAGAAAGTTCTCGAGCTGTCGCTTCGTGAAGCGCTTCAGCTCGGTCACAACTACATCGGTACCGAGCACATTCTTCTGGGTCTGATCCGCGAGGGTGAGGGTGTGGCAGCGCAGGTGTTGGTGAAGCTCGGCGCCGATCTGTCGCGTGTTCGTCAGCAAGTCATTCAGCTCCTGTCTGGCTACAGCGGTCCTTCCAGCCAAGGTTCGGCTCCCGGTGAGAGCGGCGGAGGCAAGGCCGGTGCCACTGCGGGCGGAACGGGTGGGGACACCCAGTCCGGTTCGTTGATACTTGACCAGTTCGGTCGGAACATGACCCAGCTGGCCCGTGAGAAAAAGCTTGACCCCGTGATCGGTCGAGGCCGTGAAGCCGAGCGTCTCATGCAGGTACTGAGCCGCCGCACCAAGAACAACCCGGTCCTCATCGGCGAGCCCGGCGTAGGTAAGACCGCCATCGTCGAAGGCCTCGCCCAGATGATCGCCAACGACGAGGTCCCAGAGACCCTCGACGGCAAACAGCTCTACACGCTCGACCTCGGTGCGCTCGTTGCCGGTTCCCGGTACCGCGGCGATTTCGAAGAGCGACTCAAGAAGGTCCTCAAAGAGATCAAGACCCGTGGCGACATCGTGCTCTTCATCGACGAGATCCATACCCTCGTGGGTGCCGGCGCAGCCGAAGGTGCCATCGATGCAGCCAGCATCCTCAAGCCGATGTTGGCTCGCGGAGAACTTCAAACCATCGGTGCCACCACGCTCGACGAGTATCGGAAGCATCTCGAGAAAGACGCAGCCCTGGAACGCCGGTTCCAGCCGATCAAGGTCGAGGAGCCTACGGTCGAACACACCATCGAGATCCTCAAGGGGCTGAGGGACCGTTACGAGAGCCATCACCGGGTCACCATCACCGACCAGGCTCTGGTGGCTGCCGCCAACCTTGCCGACCGCTACATCGCCGACCGTCAGCTGCCCGACAAGGCCATCGACCTCATCGACGAGGCCGGTTCCCGTCTGCGGATCAAGCGCATGGCCACTCCACCCGAGTTCAAGGAGATTGAAGCTCAGCTCTCCGGCATCGTGGAGAAGAAGAAGGAAGCGGTGGAGTCCCAGGACTTCGAAGCCGCCGGCAACCTTCGGGACGAAGAGAAGGAGCTACTGGCCCGCAAGGCCGAGATGGAGTCCGAGATCAAGGCCTCCGGTGTCGATTTGTTCGACGAAGTGAACGAAGAGTCGATCGCTGAAGTCCTGAGCATCTGGACCGGGATCCCCGTCTACAAGCTCACCGAAGAAGAGACCGAGAAGCTCCTGCGCATGGAAGACGAGCTCCACAAGCGTGTCATCGGTCAGCAGGACGCGATCAGAGCCGTCTCCCAGAGTATCCGTCGCACCCGGGCCGGTCTCAAGGACCCCAAGCGGCCCTCAGGTTCGTTCATTTTCTTGGGCCCGACCGGTGTCGGCAAGACCGAACTGGCCAAGACGCTTAGCAACTTCCTGTTCGGCGATGACAACGCGCTCATCACTCTCGACATGTCCGAGTACATGGAGAAGCACACCGTGTCCCGGCTTGTCGGCTCGCCCCCGGGCTATGTGGGTTACGAAGA
>JBLYYW010000400.1:0-3075 GCA_048550155.1 Acidimicrobiales bacterium
CGCCAGTAGATGGTGAGCGGTCGATAGAAGAACTGCTCGAAGATGCCGTAGAACGCCAGCTTGGCACGGGACCCGAGGCTCGGATACGCATGGTTGACCCGGTCGTCGAACCACAACGTCATGATGGTCATCGAGGCCCCGAAGCCGTACGCTCCGAGAATCAACCACAGCGCTTGCGGTTGCACGAATCCGAGCGCCAGACCGACCACGGTGGTGATCAAACCCAGCGCCTCGACGATCGGGGACAGGAACTCGACCACGAAGTAGTACGGCATGGAGAGCATGCCGGCGGAGCCGTATTTGGGATTGAACATCATCTTCTTGTGGCGCAAGAGCACGTCCATGAGTCCCCGCTGCCAGCGATTCCGTTGACGGCCGAGCACCTTGAGAGAATCGGGGGCCTCAGTCCAGGCAACCGGTTTTGGCAGGAACTCCACCCACGCCTTGCTGCCCCGTTCATATCCCATGCGACGAAGCCGCACGATGAGCTCCATATCCTCGCCTATCGAACTGGTTTCGTAGCCACCGGCATCGAGGACCGACTGGCGGTCAAACAGACCGAACGCACCGCTGATGATGAGGTTTCCGCCCATTGGGTTCCAACCCAGCCGGCCGACGATGAACGCTCGCACGTACTCCACAGCTTGGAGCGCGGGAACGATCTTCTTGGGAACCACGAGCCGGGGCACGGCTGATGCCTTGACCACCGAGTCGTTGGTGAGTCGCACTGTTCCACCGACCGCAACGGTGTCGGACCGGTTGAGGAACGGCGCCACGAGTTCGTGGAGCGCATCGGGACCGACCAGGGTGTCGGCGTCGATGGCACAGACCAACTCTCCAGATGCAATGTTCAGACCCGCGTTCAGGCTGTCAGCTTTGCCACCGTTGAACTTGTCCACCATCACCAGACCGTGCTCCACATGGGACCGATAGATCGACCGAACTTCAGCCGTTTTGATGACGCGCTGATAGATCGGATGGACGGGGCGCAGATCGAATGCGTCGATCAGCACATCCACGGTGGAGTCCGGGGAGCCGTCGTTGATGACGACGACCTCCAGGTTCTGGTACGACAGCGCCAGCAGCCCACGAACGGTCTCGGTGACGGTGACCTCCTCGTTGTACGCGGGCACCAGCACCGACACCTTGGGTGCCAGTGGTGAGGCAAGGACTCGGCGCCACAGCTGGAATTCATCCCGCTGTGAAACCCGCCAGTGTTCATACATCGCGCTTGCAAGGATGGACAGCTGGGCCAGCGTGATTCCGACAACCCAACACGCAGTCAGGAGCGGGACGAGGGGGAGAATCGTGCTCACGAGGCGAGTGCCTCCTGTTGGCGCAGCGCCGACGACACGAGATGAGCCGAAGGCGACATCGAGCCGTCGAGAACCTGGCGCGCCATGTCACGGGCGAAGGGATCGGTTGCCTGGAGCGCCTGGCGCAGCACGAGCTGTCCGGCCGGACCGAGTTCGTCCAGCGCATGCCCAGCCTGGCGACGCACCTGGAAGGAGCTGTCGCTCAGACCTCGACCTATCGCCACGGCTGATTCGTACGATTCCAGCCGTTTCAAGGCCAAGATCGCGGCGACCCGAACATCGGCTGCCTCGTCGTTCAGGAGCACGTGAAGAATATCCGCGGCGCTGACGCCGGTTCCGGTGCCGAGAGACCGGGCGGCCATCTGGCGATGAGTCTCATTCTCTGACGTGGCGTAGGACTTCAACGCTTCGACCAGTCGAGCGTCGGGAAGATCGGCGGCGACATCCATCGCTTCGCCGACGTGATCGCCACCTTCGGCCAGCAGGCCCAGAAGTGGTTCGATAGCGGCCGACCCGGCTCGCAGGAGAGCATTCTTGGCCGCCAGCCTCACCGACATGGCCGGATCCTTGAGGAGCGAGGCGACGAGCTCCACATGTTCCTCGGCCTGTTCGCCGGTCAGTGTTTCGACAGACCGGGCTCGCACCAGCGGGTGCTTGTCGGTGAGCAGTGGTGAACGATCGAAGTCGGGGTGGGTCACGAGGTAATGAAGCTGTGCAGCCTGGACTCGCTTTCGCCAGCGCCGGGCCCTCGATCGGCGACGAATGAGACGTTCCAGCCCACAAGTGCGAACCAACTGTTGGAGTCGATCCTCCGCGTCCCCTTTCACATCCAAGGCGAGGCGCTGGATCACATCGAGCAGCACGCTCTTCTTGGCTGCGGTCACTCGATGGTGAACCCTTGCGGCGTCTTCGTTCGAGTCGAACAGGAGGACCCCGAAGTCATCGAGCACCGCCAGCCGACGTTTCGTACGAAGCTTCTTCGAGACGTCGAGGTACACGCCCGTGCCCAAATACAAGAACAGGGTCACCCCGACCAGGGCCCACCCGATCACGAAGGCGCCGAAGTTGAACGTCATGTGTGTCCCAGAGCACGTTGGATGCGATGCAGCAGCAGTGGTGTGCTGAACGGCTTGGCGACGTAGTCCTCCGCTCCGAGTTCGAACGCCTGTCGCATCTCTCCCTCGATCGTTCGGGCCGAGAACACGATGGTCTTCATCTGACCCAGTCGGCCGGATGCTTGCACCTGGCGGAGGAACTGCAAGCCGCCGATGCCGCGCTGTTCGAGCTCGATCAGCAGCAGGCGCGGAAGGGGACGGTCAGTCCCACCGGTGAGGTACTTGAGACCTTCCAGTGAGTCTGTTTCATGTTCGGTCCGCAGGCCACGGCGTTCCATCGTCGACCGTAGGACCGCTCCGAGGGTCTCATCGGGGTCGAGGATGAAGACATCGGCAGGGCGTTCGTTGTGGGGTCGCCAGTCCGCTCCGACCACCCATGGCCCGTTCTCGGCTGTGACTCGCTCGAGAATCCGTCGGCCGCCCGTCATTAGATCGTCGAGCCCTCGGCCATCGATGGGGAACTCCATACAGGCGATCCGGCTTCGGGTCGAACGGAGGTTGAACTTCTGGCCGAGCGTCTGCATACGGCTGACCAGGGTGGCGCGGTTGACGGCATCGAGCAGGACCACGATGTGCTTGTCATCGAGCCGGGCCACCAGGTCGCCCCGACGAAACTCCTGGGAGATCTCCTTGTCCCTCTCGGA
>JBLYYW010000401.1:0-8688 GCA_048550155.1 Acidimicrobiales bacterium
ATCGGAGGCGGTCTACCCACTCGCGGAGGTCAACGGACCCGAGTTCGCCGAGGCAACGGCCCAGGATCAGATGATCATCGACGAGTCCGAGCGCTTGTTCAGCGCCGGTGAGCTCTACACCCTTGCGTTCGGTGATATCGAAGAGTCACCGGCGCCAAAGTCGCGGCCGCGGCTGAGGGTACAGAACGTCCAGCGGATACAGCTTTGGGGGGCGGGGACAAGTGGGGTTCCCCGCCGTGGGTCTCGCACGATCAGATTGTTCAAAGCCGAGCCTGACGAGGTATTTGCAGCCCTGCGGCACCATCCCTTCGGACAGGGGCTACGCCTGGACCCCGGGACCTTTCGAGTCGTTGAGGTTCTTGACGATGTCGAACTTCATGCCGAGGGTGTCCTGCTCGGGGCATTTGCGCTGCGATCCAGTGGGGTCGCCGTCACCCTGCGGGCTGCTCGTTTCAATGCCATGTTCACCGCAGTAGAGATTCGCCTGAACGCGAGGCGACATCCTCGTCGTTTCTTTCGTGCGGCTCACGATTCGATTCAATCGCTGCCCATACCGGGTCGAACCTGAGGGGCCGTGCCCGGGTCCAATACCCTGTGTCGATGGAACCAGGCGAGATCGATCAGGCCTATGTGCAACACCTCCTTGCGTCAATCGAGTCGAGTCCGACCCCGTACCACTGCGGGACCACCGTTGCCGGCCAGCTGAACGCGGCGGGGTTCGCAGCGGTTGATCCAACCCAGCCGTTGCCTGACGGTCCCGGTCGGTTCTACCGACTCGATGGTGGGTCCTTGATCGCATGGGCCGCAGGCCCCGGAGCCGCCGATCGATTCGTGGTCGTAGGGGCACACACCGACTCGCCCAATCTGCGTATACGAGCCAATGCGAATCAGACAAGTGCATCGTGGGCCCAGCTCGGCGTAGAGGTCTACGGAGGGGTGTTATTGAACAGCTGGCTCGATCGAGACCTTGGACTGGCGGGAAGGGTCTCGCTCGGTGATGGGAGCACGCAACTGTTCCTCGACGACCGCCCGCTGCTTCGGATACCTCAGCTGGCGATCCACTTGGACCGAGAGATTCGCGACAAAGGACTACTCCTCGACCCCCAAAAGCACCTCGACCCGTTGTGGGCACGTTCCGATGACGACCGATCGTTCCGTGACTACCTCGCACAGCAGATCGGAGCCGAACCGGACACCATCCTGTCCTGGGACGTAATGGTGTTCGATACCCAGTCACCGTCGCTCGTGGGTCTCAACCGCGATCTGATCGCCTCGGCTCGGATCGACAACCAGCTCAGTTGCTTTGCCGGCGCCCACGCATTGACCGACGTCGCAGGGGTCGCCGGATCCGGCGTGGCCGATGGCTCCATCCCGGTTCTGGCCCTGTTCGACCACGAAGAGGTTGGCTCAGGCTCCGCAACCGGTGCTGCAGGTGTGTCGCTTGCGTCCTTGATGGAACGAATCGGGCGCTCTGTCGGAATGGATCGAACCGGATTCTTGGAGGCGCTGAGCCGTAGTTATGTGGTCTCGGCCGATTGCGCTCACGCAACACACCCGAACTACGTCGACAAACACGAGCCGAACCATCAGATCACGATGAATGCCGGCGTCGTGGTCAAGCGAAACGCCAACCAGAGGTACGCCTCGGACGCGATCAGCGAAGCTCCGTTTCGCGCCGCATGCCACACGGCTGGCATACCGGTGCAGACCTACATCCACAGAAACGACCTGCCGTGTGGATCCACGATCGGACCAGCAACATCGGCCCAACTGGGGGTTCGAACCATCGATATCGGCGCACCCCAGTTGGCGATGCATTCGGCCCGGGAGACCGCTGGGGCCCTTGATGCGTCCTTCCTTCGAGATGCCCTGGTTGCCACCTGGAAGAGCGCCTGATCCACCCAGGGCCGCGGCAGGGCGGAGATCCCGTACTGAGAACACCCTTCGTTGGGGACAAGTGAACCGCGGGTAAGATCTGGTTTCCTCCGTGCGGGCCAATGTCGTCCCGTCGCATCGACGCCCACGGGCTTCGTCCGTTCGCTACAGGAGTACCACCTTGCATCATCTCCCCAAGGCTCAGGGCCTTTACGACCCACGTGCAGAACACGACGCGTGCGGTGTTGCATTCGTCGCCGACCTCCATGGCCGCAAAAGCCGTGACGTGGTCGATCGGGCGCTCACCGCCCTGGTGAAGCTCCAACACCGCGGTGCAACCAACGCTGAACCGACCACCGGTGATGGTGCCGGAATCCTCATTCAGATTCCGGACACCTACTACCGCAGCCAAATCCCCACCTTGCCTGCACCCGGCCACTACGCAACCGGTATCGTCTTCCTCCCTCGCGATGAGGACCTGGCGCTCAAAGCGCGCGAATCGATGGTCCGGGTCTTTGCCGAACAAGGGCTGGAGACAATTGCGTTCCGACCGGTTCCCTACGAAGTCGGCGATCTCGGCGAACAGGCCAAGGAACTCCTGCCCCGTCTCGAGCAGGTCTTCATCAGCTCGGAGTACAACCACTCTGGACTCGACCTCGATCGCCAGGTCTACCTCGCCCGCAAACGGGTCGAACACGAGGTGCCCGACAAGACCGGGGCAGAGCTCTACTTCGCCAGCCTCTCGAGTCGCACAATCGTCTACAAAGGCATGCTCACGACCCCCCAGCTCCTCAGCTTCTTCCCCGAGCTGGCTGACCAACGAATCGAAAGTGCAATCGCGCTGGTCCACAGCCGTTTCTCCACGAATACGTTTCCGGCCTGGCCGTTGGCACACCCGTACCGTTTCATCGCCCACAACGGAGAAATCAACACGGTGATGGGAAACCGCAACTGGATGCGGGCCAGAGAGGGGCTGCTGAAGACCAACTTCTGGGGTTCGAAACTGGATCGCATCTTCCCGATCTGTACGCCCGACGCATCGGACACCGCGAGCCTCGATGAAGCGCTGGAGCTCCTACACCTCGGTGGATATCCGATCCACCACGCGATGCTGATGTTGATGCCCGAGGCGTGGGAACGAAACGAGAACATGCCTTCTGACGTGCGCTCCTTCTACGACTTCTATGCCTCAGCCATGGAAGCGTGGGATGGGCCGGCGTCTGTGACCTTCACCGATGGCGAAATGGTCGGGGCGGTCCTGGATCGCAACGGCCTTCGGCCGTCCCGCTACTGGGTGACCGCTGATGGATTGGTCGCCATGGCCTCAGAGGTCGGCGTCATCGACGTGCCGAGCAATCAGGTCGTGAAAAAGGGACGTCTCGAGCCCGGCAAGATGTTTCTGGTCAACACCGCTGAAGGGCGCATCGTCGACGACGAGGAAATCATGTCAACCCTGGCGGCGGAGCATCCGTACCAGGAGTGGCTGAAAGGTTTGAAGGAGATCTCCGATCTGCCCGAACGACCACGAATGAGCCCGACCCACGCCAATCTCGTGCCCGAACAAGTGGCCAATGGCTTCACCGAGGAGGAGATGGAACTTCTGGTGACGCCGATGGCGATCGAGGGGAAAGAGAACATCGGATCGATGGGTACCGACACACCCATCGCCGTGCTTTCCACTCGGCCACGCATGTTGTTCGACTACTTCAGTCAACTCTTTGCCCAGGTCACGAACCCACCGCTCGATGCGATCCGTGAGGAAATGGTCACCTCAGCCGAGGTTCGGCTCGGCCCTCACGCCAACATCCTCGAGCCCGGGCCTGATTGGTGTCATCAACTCCGGCTGCCTCGGCCGGTGCTGACCGCTGATGAACTCAATCGCATAGAACTGGCGAACGCAGAGGGGCACTTCTCCCAGCTCACCTCAGCCAAGATCAGCGCCCTGTACAACGTTCATGAAGGCGAACGGGGGCTACGCACGGCCCTGGACCGAATACGCACCGAGGCGGCTGCCGCGGCAGAAAACGATGTGAGCATCCTGGTGGTCAGCAATCGGGGCGCAACAGCAGATCGTGCTCCGGTGCCGTCGCTGTTGGCGGTGGGGGCGATTCACCAGCATCTGGTGAAGCTGAAGGCCCGAACCAAGCTCGGGATCGTGGTAGATGGCGCCGACATTCGAGAGGTGCACCACATGGCACTGCTGCTGGGGTTCGGCGCCAACGCAATCTGTCCCTCACTCGTCATGGAAACACTGGAAGACCGGATTCGAAGCGGTCAACTGGCAGCCGAGGTGACGGCTGCGGCCGCCAACTATGTGCAGGCAGCGACCAAGGGGATCATCAAGGTCATGTCGAAGATGGGTATCTCCACTGTTGCGTCCTACACCGGAGCCCAGATCTTCGAAGCCGTCGGGCTCAGCCAAGCTGTCGTGGACGAATTCTTCACCGGAACCACGTCCAAGCTCGGAGGAATCGGGCTAGCCGAGATTTCGACCGAATGTGCTGAACGGCACAAGCTCGGCTTCCCTGACCGACCCGAAGCCCGTGCGCACCGAGAGCTGCCGATGGGCGGTGAGTACAAGTGGCGCAGAGAGGGCGAGTACCACTTGTTCAATCCGGAGACGGTGTTCAAATTGCAACACGCCACTCGTTCCAAGCGGTACGAGGTATTCAAGGACTACACGAGCCTGGTTGACTCACAGGCCGAGCAGCTGGCCACCCTGCGGGGCCTGTTCAGTTTCAAGTCGGATCGTGAGCCTGTTCCCATCGAAGAGGTCGAACCGGTCTCCGAGATCGTGAAACGTTTCGCCACTGGCGCAATGAGTTACGGAAGTATCAGCGCCGAGGCACACGAAACCTTGGCGATCGCGATGAATCGGCTGGGGGCCAAGTCGAATACAGGAGAGGGCGGCGAGGATCCTGAACGCTGGATCCCCGATGCCAACGGGGACTCACGTCGATCTTCGATCAAGCAGGTTGCGTCCGGTCGTTTCGGCGTGACGGCCGAGTACCTCACCAACTCCGATGACATTCAGATCAAGATGGCGCAGGGAGCCAAGCCCGGTGAAGGCGGGCAGCTGCCGGGCAAGAAGGTGTGGCCCTGGATCGCCAAGACACGGCACTCCACCCCAGGTGTCGGTCTCATTTCACCGCCGCCTCACCACGACATCTACAGCATCGAGGATCTTGCGCAGTTGATCCACGATCTCAAGAACGCGAACCCGTCGGCTCGCATTCACGTGAAGCTCGTTGCCGAAGTTGGCGTCGGCACTGTGGCCGCAGGCGTGTCCAAAGCCAAGGCCGACGTCGTGCTCATCTCGGGCCACGACGGAGGAACCGGTGCGTCACCGCTCACCTCGCTCAAACACGCGGGCGGACCTTGGGAACTCGGGTTGGCCGAAACCCAGCAGACGCTGCTGCTGAACGATTTGCGGGATCGGATCGTGGTCCAGGTCGACGGTCAGATCAAGACGGGCCGTGATGTGGTGATCGCTGCGTTGCTGGGCGGTGAAGAGTTCGGTTTCGCCACCGCCCCGCTCGTCGTGAGCGGCTGCATCATGATGCGAGTCTGCCACCTCGACACGTGCCCGGTCGGAGTAGCCACCCAGAACCCCGAGCTGCGGGCAAAGTTCAGCGGCAAACCCGAATTCGTCGAGACCTTCTTCGAGTACATCGCGGAGGAAGTTCGCGAGATCCTCGCCCAGCTCGGATTCAGGTCGATCGCCGATGCCGTCGGCCAGGTAGAGGTGCTCGATACGGAGCGAGCGGTCGACCACTGGAAGGCGTCCGGTTTGGATCTGTCGCCAATTCTCCACCTTCCTGACATCAAGCCGGACGCTTCCCGCCTCAACGCGGTCGGCCAGGATCACGGTTTGGAACATGCGCTCGACAACCGGATCATTTCCGACACCCGGTCAGCGGTGACGAAGCGCACTCCGGTACGTCTGCAGTACGGCATCAGCAACGAGAACCGCACGGTTGGCACAATGCTGGGTCACGAGATCACCAAGGTGCACGGTGGTGACGGTCTCCCGCCCAACACCATCGAGATCGATCTGGACGGCTCAGCCGGCCAGAGCCTGGGAGCGTTCGTGCCATCGGGAGTCACCCTCCGGCTCACCGGCGACGCAAACGACTATGTAGGCAAAGGCCTCAGCGGAGGACGGATCGTGGTTCGGCCTCCCCTCGATGCCCCGTTTGCCGCTGAGGAGAACATCATCGCCGGCAACGTCATCCTCTACGGTGCGACGGCCGGCGAGGTTTTCCTTCGAGGTGTCGTCGGAGAACGGTTCTGCGTGCGAAACAGTGGTGCCACCGCCGTCGTAGAGGGTGTTGGAGACCATGGTTGTGAGTACATGACCGGTGGGCGAGCGGTGATCCTGGGTTCCACGGGGCGCAACTTCGCGGCCGGAATGAGCGGGGGAGTTGCCTATGTTCTCGACCGTGACGGGTCCTTCCCGTCGCGGGTCAACCGAGAGATGGTCGAGCTCGAACCCCTGTCCCGTGATGACCAAATCGACCTGAGAGATCTGATCGTCACGCACTTCGAGGAGACCGATTCGACCGTTGCCGAACGCCTGCTGGCCAATTGGGACCGCGAGGTCGAACGATTCGTGAAGGTGATGCCCCGCGACTACAAGCGGGTCCTCACCGCGATGCAAGAAGCCGAAGCCGCCGGATCCGATCCGGTTGCCGCCGTGATGGGAGCAAGCAATGGGTGACCCGACAGGATTTCTGACCCACGAACGCAAGATGCCCACCCGACGTCCTGTGCCGGTCCGACTCAAGGACTGGAAAGAGGTCTATGAGGACTTCAGCGATCACGATTTGAAGGTCCAGGCGTCGCGATGCATGGACTGCGGCATTCCATTCTGCAACAACGGTTGCCCGCTCGGGAACCTCATCCCTGACTGGAACGATCTGGTCTACCGCGATCATTGGGAGGCTGCCATCGAGCGGCTGCACGCCACCAACAACTTCCCGGAGTTCACTGGCCGCCTGTGTCCCGCCCCGTGCGAAGGGGCCTGTGTGGTAGGGATCAGCGATAATCCGGTGGCGATCAAACAGGTTGAAGTCACCATCGTCGAGCGCGCATTCGACGAGGGGTGGATACAGCCGGTTCTGCCCTCCAAGGTGACGGGGAAGGCGATCGCCGTCATCGGCTCAGGGCCGGCCGGTCTCGCAATCGCTCAGCAGCTCACCCGCGCCGGCCATCGAGTCGTCGTGTTCGAGCGAGCTGATCGGATCGGCGGCCTGCTGCGCTACGGAATCCCTGAATTCAAGATGGAGAAGTGGGTCATCGACCGTCGTCTCGACCAGATGCGAGCTGAAGGCACCGAGTTCCGTGTCAATGCCAACGTCGGTGGACCGGAGGGAGACCCCAGCTCGATTGCCGTACACGAACTACGCGATGAGTTCGACGCCATCGTCCTTTCCGGTGGAGCAACTCAGTGGCGCGATCTTCCGGTCCCGGGACGCGAACTGGATGGCATTCACCAGGCAATGGAATTTCTTCCTCCCGCAAACCGAGTACAACTCGGCGACCTCCCCGACTCTCCGATCAGTGCGAAAGACAAGCACGTGATCATCATCGGGGGCGGAGACACCGGGGCGGACTGCCTCGGGACAGCCCACCGCCAGGGTGCGGCATCAGTTCATCAGTTCGAGATCATGCCTCGGCCGCCGGACACGCGCTCAGAGCGCACACCGTGGCCCACGTTCCCGCTCGTCTACAAGGTCACCTCAGCCCATGAAGAAGGTGGGGAGCGACTTTTCTCAGTCAACACCACCCACTTCACCGGCGACGCCGGCGTAGTCAAGAAACTTCACGGCAACGAGGTCGAATCGAAGATAGTGGATGGACGACCGACCTTCGTGCCCGTGCCTGACTCAGAATTCGAGCTCGATGCTGACCTGGTGCTGTTGGCGATGGGATTCACCGGCCCCGAACAAGGAGGCCTCCTCACAGAACTGGGTGTCGAGCTCGACCCCCGAGGAAACGTCGCCCGCGACGACAATTGGGAAACCTCGGTCGATGGGGTCTACGCCTGCGGTGACATGGGCAGAGGCCAAAGCCTGATCGTCTGGGCGATCGCCGAAGGACGGTCCTGTGCTGCAGCCGTCGATCGTTCGTTGATGGGCGACACTCTGCTTCCCAACCCTGTGAAGCCCACGGATCGACCGCTCACCTAGTCGATCGCGATTGAGGGCAGTGTCGATGTGCAGTTCGTTGGACCGGTTCAGCCGCGAACACTGGCTACGACAACCATCTGGTTGACCAGATTCAGGCAGTCGCTCGGCGAGAGGCGGAGGTACCGCATCAGGATGTCCGGCAGTTCCTCGTCACCGAGGTCCAGCAACTCGGAAAGCAGCGGAAGATCAGCGGTACGAAGCTGCAATGGAGCGTCGTGCGCTGACGACCGCATCGATCTCAGCGCATCCGCAACCGAACGGATGATCTGGTCGTTGTCCTTCGGGGACACTGTGATTGCACTCCATCCCATCCACAGCGTCTCGGTCTCCCGGTCATAGCGCGGTGCCACACGCGGCACCCACGGTCGACCTACGATTCGGCCTTCTTCGACGCCGTACAGCGACAACATCTGCTCGATGAGATCGTCGGCCGGGGTTCGAAAACCTGACTCATACTCGCCGAGCGCCTCCACGGTCACGCTCAACTCCGCTGCCGCGGCCTCGACACTGAAACCAACCCGACGACGCGCTTTCTCGAGCGCTTCACCGGTTGGAACCTGATCAGATCGACCGTTGCTCATAGGTGACCAATCGGATACACGACGTCCTATGTGAGCCGACG
>JBLYYW010000402.1:0-4107 GCA_048550155.1 Acidimicrobiales bacterium
ACCAGTACTCACCGTTGTTCCCAGCCGGATGAATCGTCCATGACCCCGAGGCGTCCGCTGCCGCTGCGACCTCGACGAGAACCGGCTTGCCATCGACGATCCGCATCGCCCGGTGCCGATCTGGGTCTGCAAAGAGCTCGAAGGTGCCTGGTGCGTTCGTTTCCTCGAGGTACCAATCCGTCGATTCCGCTAGGTCGGATCCGGGACGGCCCACCGTCACGTTGAGCTCACCACCTCTGACGAGATAGCGTTGGGCGAGTCGATTGAATAGCCGTTGTCGCATCTCGACCAGCCTACGCACTGCCGGCGATTGATTGCCCCCGGCCAAACATGGCGTTCTAAGGGGAGCTCGGTTGACACCGAGTGAATGATCATTCATACTGAACGAACATTCAGTCAGTAGGAGAGAAGCATGGCCTGGAACATCGAAGACATCCCAAACCTAGAGGGCAGGGTGGCTGTCGTCACCGGGGCCAACGGTGGCCTCGGATTCGAGTCCGCTCGAGCGTTGGCTGGGAAGGGCGCCCACGTTGTGATGGCAGCCCGCAACCAAGACAAGGCCGTGGTCGCTCGCGACAAGATCCTGGCGGAGCACCCAAGCGCGTCGCTCGAGATAGCCGAGCTGGACCTTGGCTCCTTTGCCAGCACCAAGGCCGCGGCTGCATCCATCGCCGCGGCTCACCCAAGGATCGACATCCTCATCAATAACGCCGGGCTTATGGCCTTGCCCGAAAGTCGCACCACCGACGGCTACGAGATGCAATTCGGCGTCAACCACCTCGGTCACTGGCTGTTCACCGCTGGTTTACTCAAGCCGATCCTCGCTGCTGAAGCCGGCCGCGTCGTCACCGTAACGAGCACAGCCCACCTCACCGGCAAGCCTATCGATCCAGAGAATGTCAACATGGAGGGCGAATACTCGCCCTGGGGCGCTTACGGTCGGGCCAAGCTTGCCAACTTCCACTTCGCCATCGGTCTACAGCATGAATTCGAGAAGCGTGGGCTCAGAGCGCAAAGTCTCAGCGCCCACCCCGGGCTTTCTCACACCAACCTCCAAGTTCACACCGTCGAACAGGGAGGCGGTGGACGCTCCGGACCGTTCTGGGTCTGGCTCGCCGAGCACACTGGTATGTCGGCCGACAAGGGTGCGCTGTCCCAGTTGCGTGCGGCTACCGACCCCGAGGCCAAGGGTGGGGAGTTCTACGGACCGCGCTGGGTCAACAATGGAGCTCCGATCCGCAAGCCCATCGTCCGCCGCGACATCGACGAGGGTGTCGAGAAACTGTGGCTGGTTTCGGAACGAGAGACAGGTACCAAGCTCGATTTTGATACCGCATTGGGTGACTCATGACCAATGCGATCGATCGCCCGGCTGCTATCCGAAGGGCCCTGCGTGATCTGGTTGCAGAGAACGGATTCCATGGAGCCTCGATGGGTGCGGTTGCCAAAGAGGCGGGGGTGGCCACGGGCACTGCGTATGTGCACTACGAATCCAAAGAGGAACTCGTCTACGCCACGTACCTGGAGCTGAAGGCCGAACTCGGCACAGCCGTGCTCGCTGACTTCCGCGAGACCGATGAGCCAGCCGAGCGCTGGCGTCACCTACTGACCAAGGCCTACGACTTCATGGCGCAGCAACCGGAGCGCGCCCGATTTCTCAGCCAACTAGAAGAGTCGCCGTATTTCGAGGAAGCCCACTCCCGATTGGTTGCGGCAGGTGATCCGCTGGCGGAAATGGGCCGGTCCGAGGACCTAACGGATCTCCTCGTCCCGTTACCGTACGAGGTGATCTACGCCCTTTCCTTCGGGGTGGCCGTCCGGCTAATCGCTGCGGGCGTTCAACTCAAGCCACCGGAACTCGACCTACTTGTCGACGCCACCTGGAGGGCGGTAACTAGGCCCCACTAGGCAGCTTTCTCAGGGCGGCGTGGCTCAGGCGGTGGAAACGAACCCGGCGACCAGTTCCGCGATCGCGGCAGCCTGGTCCTCTTGGAGAAAGTGCTTGCCGGGGAGCCGGTTGATCTCCACGCGGGCGGCGCGTCGGGCCGCCTCGCCCTGTGTCTCGATCGTCAGCGCGGGATCGTCCTCACCCCAGATGACCTGCACGGGATAGGCGTCGGTGCCGAGGACCGTGCGATACAGATCCTGTTTCTCTGTGGTGGTTTCGAAGCCTTGCATGATCTGCAGGAACGCCCGCCCCCCGTCCCGGCGCTTCAGCATCGTCAAATAGGCCCCGAGCTCGGCACTCGAGATCGTCGTCATGTCTCTGATGCCCTGTATCTTCATCAACACCCGAAAGATCGGCCCGCTCATGCCGGCAAGCCAGACGGCACCGAGCCGAGGATGCTCGAATGGTCGCATCGTCCAGGGCTTCTTGAAGGTTGCCACGTCGACAAGCGTGTTCAAGACTGTCAAGGATTCGATGCGCTCCGGGATGGCGGCGGCAAGTTCGAAACCCACCGGCCCACCGAGATCGTGGACCAGCAAGTGAAACCGGTCGAGCTCGAGTGCGTCGACTGCGGCTCGGGCAAACCCGCCCAGTCCAGTCCAGGTGTAATCGAAATCGGCGGGACGATCGGCGAGGCCGAGGCCGGGCAGATCAAATGCCACACCGCGGAGGCCGCGTGTCGCCAACTCGGGCAGAACCTTTCGATAGAGGAAGCTAGACGACGGCACGCCGTGCATGCAGACGACAGCGGGGCCCTCGCCCTCCTCGCGTACAAAGCTCGTCACGCCGGCGGCTCGGAACGTTCGGCCCGCGGCACGGTGAGCCTCGATCACATCTGTTCGATTCATGTCGTGACCCTAACCCGGCGCTCCCTAGGTCATCGACGGCGACACTGGCTACACCGCTAGACGCTTTGCTCGGCCAGCCTCTTGATCTCAAGCATCATCTTGCGACTCATCACAAAGGTGATCGGCTCAATGGGGAAACGCCCAAAGGCCAGTCGCGTCTTCCAGCCGGGGGAGTAGTCGCTACGCCCTCTGGTGAGGAATCGGCTGGTGCCGCCGGGACCCGGCTGCACGACGAACTGCCAGGTCGACATGCCCCAACTGCCCTCCGTCGCGATCTCTGCCGGTGATCCGAGAAGGACGAGAGCGTGTGGAGGTTCCACCATCTTGATCCGCATCGGTGGCGCAGTGGGGTGGAGGTAGATCTCGCCCCCCACCGAAGGGTGCTGATGCTCGGGCAAGATCTCGGTGGTATTGGTGATCTTGCAGCCGGCCAGATTCTCCAGCGTCTCGTACGTGTAGAAGCCGCCTTGCTTCTGCCCTATCTGAGCAATCCAAGGCCACACGGTCTCGGGTGGTGCGCTGACCCCTACAGCAAGCGTGTAGGTCCACTTTGGGTCGGTGACGAGTTCATCGCCGGGCAGAGCGTCGGTCGCCTCCGATCCGAGGGTGCCCCAGCGCAGGCGCTGGCGGCCGATGAACGGGGTCGCGATGAAGTGCCAGACGATAAGAGCGATGCCTTCCAGCGTGGCCAAGATGCCTACACCGGGTGACCGCCTCCGACTCGATTTAGCGTTGGGCACGGGACCTCCTTGGTACTCACGTCCATGATGGCCCACAATCTTCAGCCTTCCCAGGGCCGTATGTCACCGAGGAAGGCGTGCCCGCCGCGGGTTGGCTAGATTCCGGGCTGCATGACATCCATACCGCCGATCCACTTCGCTCAGGCTCGCGGAGCCCGCATCGCCTATCAGATCTTCGGAGAAGGCCAGGCGACGATTGTTTCGATCCCGCCGATGGCACAGAACATCGAGATGGCTTGGGAGCGTCCCGAGATCAGGCGAATGTTCGATCGCTTCGGGTCATTCAGCAGGTTCCTCCACTTCGACAAGCGTGGCACCGGCGCATCCGATCGACGTAGCCACGTGCCCGGAATCGACGAGCGTGTCGACGACCTCCGCGCGGTGCTGGATCACGCGGCGATAGAGCGATCTCACTTCTTCGTCAGCTCAGAAGGCGGGCCCATGGCGATTCTCTTTGCTGCCACATACCCCGACCGGGTGCAGAGCCTCACGCTCTGGGGCTCGGGTCCGTCGATGATGCCGGCCGAAATGACGGAAGACGAGCGCATGGAACGGATCGAGCGGCACAAGA
>JBLYYW010000403.1:0-4250 GCA_048550155.1 Acidimicrobiales bacterium
ATCCGGCGCCGCCTGTGGTGGCGTTTTGCCACAGGTCCATCACGACCGGTTGTCGGGTTGGCCGCCAGTCATATGGAGTGGCGGGGATCAGACAGTCAGGCTCACCGATGTGTTCACCGAACGTCAAATGGTGGGTGTGGGCGTCGAGCAGGTCGATGGTGCTCTTCACTCCGTTCACCCAGTCCACTTGAAACATGAAGGGATCGCTCTCTACGTAGGCCCGTACCGGGATCTGGTGATGGTGGGGCAAGATCTCCTGGGACCCGGTGACGTTGAGAAGAATGTCGGTGTTGCGGTACCACCGGTCGATTTGTTCGTCTGTCATGCCGAGTGTTCGGGTCGCCAGGTTGCCGTTTCGATAAGCCCACCGTCCCTCGAACCCGTGGCGCTCGAGGGTCGGAACGACCTTGGACACGTTGGCGCTTGCGTCGTCGGTGAGGTCGTTGAGGTCGGGGTCATATACCCACCGAGACGAGTCTTCGATGTAGACGACGTCGTGTCCCAGCCTTCGGAGGCCTATCAGGTAGTGAAGGAACTGGTAGGTGACACCCGCCATCGGATAGAAGAACAAGATTCCGGTGACGATGATGCGTCGGGGTTCGCTGTTCGTGCTCATCGGGTTTGAGTCGTGCGTTTGACGGGCACGGCGGGATTGCCCGCCACGGTTGTGTAGGGCGGCACCTCTCCGCGAACAACCGAGCGGGCGGCCACGACTGCACCTCGCCCCAGTCGGGTCCCGGGGAGGATGGTGGACCCGAATCCGATCCAGCAGTCGGGCTCGATGATCACCGGGTCGACCGGCGCCGGCGCCCCGCGCCGGCGGGCATCGGGATCGATCGCTACCCGGTAGGTGTCCATGATCACAACCCCCCACGCGATGAACGAGTGGTCGCCGATATCGAGCTGACTCTCGATGATCAGCTGGGCTGCGTTGACCAGCGTGTACTCGCCCACCGACAGTCGGGCGCTCGGTCCGAGGTCGAATGTGGTGCCGAGGTAGGCGCTTGCACCTCGATGGAGCACCACGGCGTCAGGCTGTTGGCTGGCGAAGCGATGGAACGAGTACGCAGTCTCCAAGTAGGAGTCGCGGTCCAACCTGACATTGGGCGGGACGGGGGCACCGTGCCAGTCCCACGGGAGTGCAGCGGTTTCGCTCACAACTGCTCCACGACCACAGCCGGGTTGCCGATGACCCGACACCGGTCAGGAACATCGTTGACTACCACCGAGCCAGGCTCGATGAAGCACCCCGAACCGATCGTCACGCCCTTCAGCACCACGGCGTTGGGGCCGATCCAGGTGTCGCTGCCGATGATCACCGGTTGAGCAACGGCTGGGGGGCGGTCGCCGTCATCACCTAGCGGAGAGACCGCCTCGGCGTCGATTCGGCGTGCAGCGGTGTCGACCGGGTGGAAGTCTGCGTCCGCCACCGTGGTGTTCCAGCCGAGCATGACCCGATCACCGATGTTCACCGACTCCTCTGCCAGCAGAACAGCGTCGGAAAACCGGCAGGCAACGCCAATGGAGAGTTGCCCGCGCGCCCCGACGCCGAACCGCACGCCGTCCATCAACGATCCCTCGCCGATGCGTAGGGCACCGGGCGTGTCGCCGAAGAAGCGAGCAAATGCCTTGGCACCCGTGATCACGACGCCAGGCCCCACGTCGACGTTGGGGGGAAGTTCATCGTGGCTCCAGCAGTGGTCGACCTCGCGTGGCCCTGATGTCCGCTCCTCGCTGGTCACAGTGTCTCGCTCGAGTTCATTAGGTGGATGTTGTCCGAGGACAGGTCCAGCTGTACGGCTGTCGTCCCGGTGCTGGCTGTGTGGAGGTTGTGGTAGAGGTCGTCGTTCGCAGCAATGATGAAGATGAAGCCGACCCGGTGGCGACCAAGCGCCGTGAGCGCCCCCGATTGGGCACCCCTCGGTGCGGCCGTCACCGTCATGGTCGACCGACGTCTGACTCGAGCCGGCTCGGGTTTGTTGTGGCGATGAGGATCGCCCTGGTTTGCCGACCGAGGTCGATTGCTCCGATGGCGCACAACGGGACCGCGAGGGTGAACATGATCGCGGCTGCCATCGGGCCGGCGAGCACAGCAACCAGAGCGAGGACCGCGGCCGGGATCAACCAGGTTCGTCGAAGGTGGAATTGGGTCGACCAGCGGGGCTCCCAACCCCAGACTGTGGCGGTCCTGAGGCGCTGGACAACCGGCCCGCGACCGCCGACCTCGAGGTCCCAAAACGCGCCCGGTGGGCCGTGCCGAACAGTCAGCCCAGCCGCCAGTAGAGATCGTTCGACGGTTGAAAGCCATCTCAGCCGATCCCCGTTCCATGGAATCGGGTGTGGTTTCTCGGCCGCGAGCACTTTGCCAGTGACACGACCCCATGTCCGGGCCAGCGGCTGAAGCACGGTGAGGAGCCCGACGAGGAATCGGAGGCGGTTCGGTGTTGGTTCTGTGTGAGGGAGTCGTGCGGAGCGGCCGGAGGCCACGCCGACTCCGATCAGCCATGCCACACAGATGGCACCGACCACCAAAGCGGCCGGAAGTAGTGGTGCGGCGATGGCGGCAGCCAGCCCGAGGGCCGCCACAACCGGCAGCGACGCTGACACATAGCCGGTTGCAAGCTCGGCTCGGTGACTGATGATCGGCTGGAATGGCGCCGTGCCAGCCCATCCGGTGTAGACCACTGACCGTAGGGCCCACGGCACCAACCGGGCCGGCCCGTACACGAACCCTCGCCAGCGAGCCTGACCGAGTCCATTCAGGCGGTGTCGATGAGGCCCGCCCAACATTCGTTCGGCCCGCCCGTAACCCCGCTGCTGTCGCAGGAACCCACGGACCGTTGCTCGACGGTGGTGGTCGACCTGAGCGGCGGGGGAGAAACCGATCTCGTAGTTGCGGTCGAGGAGTTTCCAACACACGTCGACGTCGTCGCCGGCAGCGACATAGCGGACATCGAAGCCTCCGATCTCAGTCAGCTTGTCCCGCGAGAAGGCCATGTTGCAGCCCGGGACGTGTTCGGCCCGTCCTGGCCCGAGAAGAACTTCGCTGGCTTGGCCCGGTACGTGTGCGATCGCCCGTTCGACCAGCCCCGTGTCAGCGAACGGGAGGTTGGGTCCGCCGGTAGCGGCGACGTCTTCCTCCATCGACAACGCCAGGTGATAGGGCCAGTCCGGGTGGCACGCAGCGTCGGCATCGAGATAGGCAACGATAGAACCGCTGGCGGTTTGTAATCCTGCGTTCCTCGCTCGGCTGAGTCCGCCGTGGTCGAGATCAAGCGGTCGGACACCTCGAGTGATGGCGATCTCCGCAGTTGCATCGGTCGAGCCATCGTCGCAAAGAATCACCTCCAGGTCTGGGTAGCTGCTGGCCAACAGCGAATCTAGGCACTGCCCGATGGTCGCCTCTTCGTTGTACGCGCACACCACCACGCTTACCCGCGGCCACTCCCGGCGAAGATCTTTCGGGTAGGTGCGGTTGCTCCACGTGGACACCACGCTTGCCGCCCGTTTGGGAGTTCGATCGGCTTCGGTGATGCCGAATTCCCAGCCCGATACATCGTGTTCGGCTACTGCCCAGTCGTCGGTCCAGGCGAAGATGAACGCGCCTGCAACTCCGAGTTCATCGACCCGAACGAGTTGGGTGGCGAGAAGGTCGGCTTGGGCCTGTTCGCCGTGGATACCTGCTGCAAGACCGAGTTCGGTGAGCAGGAGCGGTCGGTCACGACTGATGAGCTGGAGGTGTTGGAGGTACCGACCGAAGTTCGATCGGTCCTCGAGAAACACGTTGAACGAGACGATGTCGGCATTTGCTATCTCGAGGAATTCAGTCGTCGGATAGTTCACATACGTCGTCAACAGCCCGGGGTCGCTCCGATTGAGGCGATCGACCATACGGGTGAGCGTGCGTTCCACGTGGCTACGGCCGTGGAGCCGCACCAGGTCCACGGGAATCTCGTTGCCAACGGCGATGGCCATCACTTCGGGCCGTCGTTCGACCAAAGCGAGCGCCTCGTCAACCGCCCGGTCGGAGGCGGATCTTATCCGGCGACGCGCCGCCCGATCTGTGCCTGGTTCGGTTCGCCAATCGTGGTGATGGAGGCCGATGAGTAACCGGATCTTGTTCTCGTGGGCTGCGTCGAGGAGGTCGGGTGGAGGCAGTTCGTAAGTGCGGATGGTATCGATGCCGAGCGACCGCATCTGGGCGACATCTGCGCTGATGACCTCGGGGGTCGGGAACGCGAACCCGTCGA
>JBLYYW010000404.1:0-13047 GCA_048550155.1 Acidimicrobiales bacterium
CGACACATCCACGGCGAACTCGTCGGCCTCGGCCATCTGATCGCTTCGTCGACCGTCTGACAGATCCTCAAAGACAACGGCATCGACCCCGCACCGGAACGATCCGAAGTCACCTGGTCGCAGTTCCTGCGCTCCCAGACCGCTGTCGCCTGCGACTTCTTCACCATCGACACCGCCCTACTGCGCCGCTACTACGTGCTGTTCTTCATCCACATCCCCACCCGCCAAGTCTTCTACGCCGGTGTCACCGCCAACCCCACCGGCGAATGGACCACCCAAACAGCCCGCACCCTGTTCCTCCGCCACGGCAACCAGCTCGCAGGCTCGCGAGCCCTCGTTCGCGACCGGGGCAGCCAATTCATCGACGCCTTCGACGAGATCTTCCGCACCGAAGGCCTCAAAATCCTCAAGACACCGGTCCGCACGCCGGTGGCCAACGCCTTCGCCGAACGCTGGATCGGCTCGATCCGCCGCGAGCTTCTCGACCGCACCATTATCTGGAACCAGCGCCAGCTCGAACGTCTCGTCGTCGACTACATCGACCACCACAATCAGCACCGGCCCCACCAGTCACTCGACCAGCGCCCACCAGCCGGAACCTGCAACTCGCTACCGACCGCCCCAACCTCGCCGTTCAGAACAGCCCGATGCGACGGCCTCATCAACGAATACGCAAACGCAGCCTGACCAGGCACGACGGAGTTTCCGAGCCCCACAGGCCCCTGGCTGACCGGAACCAACGCCGACTCGAACGACTCGTCGTCAGGCCAGCGCGGAACAACGTTCACTCGTCTATTTGGGACCTAGGTCCCTGTTGTTGAATGGCCAAGGTGTCCTGTACTTCTACAATCTTGGCGCACGTCGAGTGTGTTGAACCTAGCAAAGGGAGGCAAGTAATGAACTATCACAGAACTAGGAAGCGAGGGCTCTGGCGAATACTTCTGCCAGTGATTGCATTCTTGGTGCTATTCGCGTCGGCGAAGCCGGTTGCGGCTGGCTACAACGACTGGTGGAACTGGGCGTTCTATGACGGATACGGGTACTACCGGATAGACACCCACAACATCGCTGGAAACCCAGCACTACGTGAGTTCAAGAATCCCGGTCCGCAGGTCTCAAGAGCTAAGTACGGTGCACCGCTGGTGCATGTCTGCGATCGTCAAGCGGCGATTCAGTTCTACCTGCAACCATCCAACTATTGGTATTCCTACGACTATTCAGCATTCCGGTCCGGGTGCAAAGTGACCGGAGACGCATTCAACTTCCCTGTCTGGATCGGCCTGCGCGTGTCACACCCGACCTACACACATGCATGGTGGGTTGATGCGGACACAAATGGTTTCAAACTTCTTGAGAACGGATGGATGTCATGAGGATTTCAAACTTCACACTTAATCGAAAGTCGATAGCGATTCTCGCTGTTGGCGCTTTCTGCCTGGTTGGCCTGGTTGGCCCGAGTGGGGTCGAATCGGCTCAGTTCGTACCCGTGAGTACGGATGAGATTGAAGCCGCACTCTTCCCTCAGCACGCCCCCGACTGGGAAGCCGAGCGCGCTGCCTTCGTGGAGATTGGACTTGAGTCTGGGCAACTAGAACCTGGAGAGAGCAAGGTCACGCAAGAAATTGCATTCCGCCAAGCCGCGCTTACCCAGCAGTGTATTGCGAAGCGAATACCTGGAGCCGAGTTCACTGCGCCCAAGATTGTTGATGGTCGAGTCGATTGGAGTATGAAAGCGACAGGTGCCTCCAGCAACGCACGAAACCCAAAGAAGCCTTCCAGCCCTTCGGATGATGTCTACTCTGCAAGTCGCGATTGCCATTATGAGCATATGCTAGCAGTTGAGCGAATAATGATAGCTGACGCAGCACCCAAGGGTGCATCGTGGTTTGCAATGCGGGATGACTTCTTCGCCTGTCTAAGGATTCCGCCCAACAGCAAGGCGCTGGCCGCTCTTGCCGGGCAGGCATCTGAGAAGGCCCAAACAAAGCTTCTTGAATGCACTCAGAGTCACGACGCGGTGTTCGAGATGCCCATGTCGGGAGAAACGGAGTAGCGCCCCGATGACGCAGCGCGACGAGCTCGACGGAATAGCCCAAGCCTTTCCGTCGAGCTCGGAGCCACGCTCAAAGATGCGTCCGCGCCTCTACAGCAGTCCCAGACCGATCCAACGAGCAACAGACCGCATGGCAGACTGAAGTGACTATGAAATTGCTGGCTCCGATACTTGGACTCGTTTTCGGCTGGTTTGCCGGAGGATGGTTGTACTTGGCCTTTCTCGGGGTGCTCGGCGAAGACAAGGTCAGCGGCAGCTATGCCGGAGCGGTGCTCGGACTACTAGGAGCGGCGGCCGGCAGTGTGACCGCGTACAGACTAGCTCGAAAGCGCAACGTGGCGGACTCTCGTGGTACCCCTCAGAATCGGCCGTTGGGACAATAGCCTCACCAACCGGACTACCCGCCACGTGCCGAGGTTCTGCAGGGCGATAACTCCTCGGTCCTGTGGGGGCCGGAAATCCGGTCGTGGGGGTTGACCAGGGCAAACGTCGCTCCATCCTGGACTGCCGTGTCTCGCGTTCTCTACCGTCTCATCGCCATGCTCGCCGGTCTCGCTGTCCCATCCGGCCGGTCCAAGGACCTCGAGATCATCGTGTTGCGCCACCAGCTCACCGTTCTGCGCCGACAAGTCGACCGACCAGCACTCAACGACGACGACCGGAGCCTGCTCGGTGCCATCGCAGCCGCACTCCCGCGACCGCGAAGAGCCGGTGCCGATCGAACAATCCGACCAGTGGATCACCGTCCAGTGGGGCGCATCAGACAACGAACTCCTGGTCACCGCTCAGCCCAACCCTGGATTCGCGCCCACGAGCGTGTGGCTCGTTACCGCTGAGGAATCCTGATCCTCATCGACCGGCACAACCGACAACAAGACGCTCGCGCATCGAAACCCACTCGGAACATCACCAGCGGACAAACCGCGCTTTCGCCTCGCGCACCACCGGCCATGCGTTGACCAGGCAAACAAGCCCGCTGGTCGTTCCTATTCGGGGTAACTGGTTGGATCAGGATTCTCCGCACGAAGCCGATGGAGGACAGAGGGAGAGGTACGCTACCGATGGTATGGAGCTCCCAGAAGGGCTTGATCCTCGCAATCACCCACCCGAGCTTCTCAGCCATTTCAGGTCATCGACTGTTGTGGTGTACGCCTGTGACCCAGAGGCTCTGAAAAGACTTCTACCTCCGCATCTAGACCTCGACACAGCTCACGGGCGTGGGTTCTTGTCGGTGGCGTTCGTTGATCAGAGAAGTCTGCGACCGAAATGGCTACCTGAACGGTTCGGATTGGACGTCTTTCTGGTCGAGTATCTCGTATTCGTACGATTCAAAACCGACGATGGTCGAGTACTACTGGGCCTGTATCTGGTCGGGTCGGAAACAGATAGCTGGCCCGCTGCCATCGGCTGCAGGTTCCTGACCCACTACGGCTTTCGCCATATCGACCTTCAAACCTTCTCAGGACCAGGCTCAAACCGGTTCCAATCCAACGCTGCCGGGATACGTCGTCTCCTTTCGCTGATTGGGACGACGCCAGCCCATTTTGGAGCGGTCGGTCCTTCAATTTCTATTACCTCGCCGCCTCCTAATCAATGCTCGTTCTGCGACGGATTCTCAAAAACTGGCGGCCGCACCCGGTGACAGTTTCAGGTGGGTCGATTTCGCTCGTCGAAGATCTTGCCGGGGCTCATTGTGTCGCACTGGCATTGAGAGTTGAAGATGTTCCATATCGCTGGAAACGGAGCAGGGTGCATTCATGCGAATGAACCGTCGCCGATTCGCCGGAACCTGGTCGATCATCTGGTTCAACTGGGATCAGTTCCTCGCTGGTGTCGTGGCGATCACCGGAGCGTTTCTCGTGGCTGCTCAGACCCGTGGCTTGACTCGCAGGCTGTTCCTGGCCGCCGGGATAGCCGGAACCACGGTAATGGCCAACGCTCTGATGCCAAGTCACCTGGTGTATGACCGATCAGGCGGTGGGGGCCGATTGTTCGGCCGCAAGAGTTGAGCAGGGCAAACGCTGCCGATGATGGTCGACCGTGTCGCACACCCGCCTTAACGGTGCACTCGCCAATTTCACGGTCCGCTCCGAACGTGCCAGAAGCTTTGAGATCATCGAGCTTCGCCACAACCCTGTGGGGCCCGAATTCTCGGTCGTGGCCGCTGATCGGGGGACTGGTCGACAACTCGAAAACAAGCCTGCCCAACAGGGCGACAGGCACCCCACCCACGGAGCCAACCAGCAAGACCTCTCGTCGAGGTTGGTCGGATAGCCCTGCTGCCTCATCCCACTGCAGCAAGACCAAGGGGATCTTCACCTCAGCGCAGCGCCGGTGCCCTGATTCTCGACCACCATGGACTCAAGATCGCTTATCCTCCAATAGTTGCCGCCGAGCCAGAGATCTGGCTGGAGACTATCGGTGCAATGATCTCTCCGGACTTGCCTGTGTAGGTCCAGATGTTGCCTACAACCTGAATTTGGCTCTCGCCGATCTGCACCGAATCGACCGAGTCTGGAACGATGCCCACCACGACGATCGGATCGTCTGGGTGGGCCTGAGCGGCAGAGTATGCCATGCCAGTTCGAATCACATGCTCGGAGTAGCACCCCTCTTCTAGTGAGTCGGCACGCTGAAGCGAGTAGCACACGTCCCCGTTTTCGGAACGATCCAAAATCGTGACTGCCATGCCTTCAACTAGGTGGCTGGTGCTGCCGTTGTCGCTGCTGGCGACTTGGGCCTCGAAGTTGGGTTCTTCTCGCCCAGAGGTCGGCTCGATCAACAACGGCGGCGTATCCATCACCACAACATTTTCGTCCGGCACTTCGGCGGTATCGCCCAGCGACGGGCCCGTCACAGCGTTCCCTAGTGCCATGCCGCCGAATGCCAATCCGGCGAGCGCTGCAGCGGTGAAAAGCGTCTTCTTCAGAACTCTCATGATTGGTTTCCTTTGCGTTGAAACGAACGTTTCAACTTGCGCCATCTAGGGCTCAGACCTTGTATCTGCAATTCGTGTACCAAACTCCACTCGTCATGCTCCTGCACGCAACAAACGCGTTGCTGTGACTTCGTGGCCAACTGGATTGAGCGCAGCCAGTCGTCTGAATGACGTGGTCATTCCAACCGTTGTTTGCTGGATCTCTGCACTTGATCGCCATATTCGTAGTGGCGTCACTTTAGTCTGCTGGAGGTCCTTGGCAGATGCCCGACGAACGTATGGCACAAACATGCAACCGTTGGCGTTGGCTCCAGAGGCGAGGAAGCACAGGAAACCGGCTGCGCTCTTGGGGCGTCAGTGCCTCCTCAGCCCGGTGATGTGAGGTCTCTTGGAATGGTAGGTTCTCGCCATGGTGTGGAGCGGCGATTGCACTGCCCTGGGCTATCTGTTGGGGGCTGCAGTTCGCCTGCCGTCGGTTCGAAACTGTGCGAGATCAAGCAAAGAAATCCCAGTCGTCAACAGCGAAGGTGAGATTGACCGGCTCGCCGGTCGTGATGGTCGGTGGTTCCTGTTAGATGTCTTCGCCACATACGTCAATCCAACAGAATCCGTGTCGAACAGCCTCGACCGCTTCTTCCGGGGTGTGGATCAGCAAGGGAGGTGGACTTTCCAAGCCGCCCGCAACCTGTTCCTCCGCCACACCGACCAGCTCACCGGTTCGCAGGCGATTCGGGATCGGGGCAGCCAATTCGTCTACGCGTTCGACGAGATCTTCCGTACCGAACGCATCAAGATCCCCAGTCCGCACGCCTGTTGCCAACACATACGCTGAACGCTGAATCGGATCAATCCGCCGGGAGCTCCTCAACCGCACTATCACTTGGAACCAACGCCAACTCGAGCGTCTCGTCGTCGACTACATCGACCACTACAACACCCACCGGCCCCACCGCCCCCTCGAGCAACGACCACCCCTCCCCACCCCAGACGCCCAGCCCGATACCCGAGCGCTTCGAATCGTCAAATCAACCCGATGCGACGGCCTCATCCACGAATACCGAAACACCGCCTGACCAGCCACGACACAATATTCGACCCCCGCAGGAACTGTGGTGCAGCCGACTTTGCTGTTTGCTGTGGGAGGTCGGCATCAATCAGGGATCGTTTTGGCATGCGTCAAGGATCTGCTGGTGATACGGCGTCCGGATCTCGATC
Organism: Acidimicrobiales bacterium; assembly: GCA_048550155.1. Taxonomy (GTDB): domain Bacteria; phylum Actinomycetota; class Acidimicrobiia; order Acidimicrobiales; family SZUA-35; genus JABDIY01. The sequence continues at coordinate 6,207 of JBLYYW010000404.1, forward strand.
GGCGCGGTGTCGCCGTCCAGGCATCGGTAACTCGCACCTTCGCCGTCAAAGCTCCACTGACTGATTTCCCGGCCGTCGAATTCCGCCTGAACGTCGCGTCCCGCCTCGATTGAGTCGAGGAGCAATTGTGGAACAGCACCGGGTGAGGTGAACCATGGAGCGGTGGTTTCCTCGATCGGGGTGAACGTTCCGTCTTCCCAGCGGTAGACCTTCGTCAGATTCCAGCCCAGCAGTAGCGGTGTGGGGTTGCAGTCGTCGCAGATCGGTGTGACCTCCCCGTACCAATGGGCAGGGCTGATCTGCTCGGCGAGGCTTCGAATGCGATCTTCCAGTGCTACCTCTTGTGCCGTTATCGATCCGCACTGAACCACCTGTGAAGGCGCGCCCAGAATCGGAGCGGCCACGGTCACCTCGTACTGCAACTCGACGCCGACAGTGGCGTTGGCATCCACCAGGCCACGGACTTCTAACGAGTACTCGATCGGCTCACCGTTTCGCCTCACCTCCTGGGGGAATGCCCCACCCGAGATCGTCAACCGGGGGAACCCGTCAAGAAGGTCCAGAGAACAGGTCACCGACTCGAGCGACGGGACGACTACCGAACCACACTCGATCCTTTGAAGCTCGACACCTTCGCTGTCGCGCACCACGAGGGCGTAGCTGAGCTCGCCGGCCGGAGAACCAAAATCGGAATAGAAGATCTCGCCAGGCGCCCCGAACACAATCTGCGGGACCTCGTCAGGCTTTTCGTTTGATGTCTCAAGTTGGCGGATCTTCAGAACGTCCTCCCACGTGACGCCGACGAGCATGGTGTTCAACAGAGCGCCATTTCGGTGCACCTCAACGACCCCTTCGTCGCCTCGCTCACCCAGGTAGGTGACCTGCTGACCACCCATCACTCCCCACGGGGGAGACACCGCACACGAATCGATTCGCGCCGGGCCAGCCCCTTTCGGCAACGATCCCTGGCTGCCCGTTTCAGGACACGCCTGCTCAACACCGGTTGCCTGGTCCACGACGCGAAGCGCCGTCCTACCCTCGAACTCCAATAGAGCCATGTCAACAAACTCAGCTTCGAGTTCCGCCCAACCGCCGCCTGCCACAAGCTCCGAGCCATCCCCGAGGGTGAGCACCATCGACCCAGTAGACCGAGAATCGTCGTAGGGGTCGTAGTGAAACGAGATCCCGTCCGCGCAGACAAACTCGCGCTGAGACAAGCCCGGTTCGAGCACATCCTCGGAATAGTCGTCCCAATTTTCAATGGACCCGTCGACGGGTGAGTCGCCATCGTGAGGATCGCTTGCGGTAGTCGGCGTCGACCCGTCGCCATCAGTTCCGATCACTTCCAACGACCTGTCGGAGTCGGTGCAGGCACCAAGCAGAAGAACAAGTGCCACTACTGGAGCTAACCCGCGCACGGCGCCCAGAGTACAGCGGATTCGCCAACCCAGAAGAGCAGCCATGGACCGTCCGTGACCGGTGCATTCATCCAAGAAGTGCATGAACCGAATCGAGAGGCTGACCGCAGACGACATCATTGCGTTTGCGGGTTTAGACGAATACCCGGAAGTCGGCGAACAGCGCATCGGGGTCAAGTCCCGCGAGTGGCGAGTTCCGACCAACGAAGGGTTCACCCTCGAGGTTGGGAAAGCCCACGGTGGCAACGACCGTGCGGTCACCCACGTTGAAGACCCACACGATCTCCCGAGCGATGGTGGACGTGGAATCGAAGACATACCGTTGCGCATCGGCGATCTGACCGGTTTCGACGACCTGTCCGTTCTCGGTGGTGTACAGCACGACCTCGCTAGTAGTGGGCCCTTCGACCAACGAGTAATCAGTTCGTTCCGCGGTCCAGTCCCCGAGAGGGACAGTGTGCACACTCATCCAGCCGCGCCCGACGATCGATGCCGACGGTGTGGTCGGTACCGTTGCCTCCCAGTCTTCTGGAAGCGGGATATCGGCCGACCCGGGTCCGGTCGAGCCGGCTCGCTGCTCGATCCAGGGAGTTGACGGGCGGCCGGCTTCGGGATCGGGTCGCTCCGGTACCTCCGGCACTGCAAGCGGCGGGGGCGTTGGTTGAGTGAACTCGATGGCCGGGGTGGTGTCGTCGACCAGGCGCAGCACAAGTTGGCCATCGGCCGATGCCATGGTCAGAACATCACCATCACGGCTGACCGCCGGGTTGGTGTGGAGGAACGCCTTGGCGGCCTGGTCCGCTGGGTCGGCGAACCGGCACTGTTCTACCCGAGGAAGAGGTGGCGGCAAGCTGAGGCGATCCTGACCGTCCCCGACACCCCCATGAAGCTGGCAGGTAGGCATGGTCACCTGAAAAGCAACAAAGAAGTCCTGCACGAACTGGATCCTGCCTGGGTCGATGCCCTCAACCGTGGTGGACTCCCCCACGAAACGCTCATCGTCATGAGCCAACAGAGCCAGACCCGAACCCGACGCTGTAAGTGCCAACTCGAACTCGTCGGTGTGGAGCGTCAACCGGGCTCCGTCGACAACCACCACGGGATCGCTTTGCATCAGTCGCCGGGCAGCATCCAGGGTCCGCTGGTCAGTGGAACGGCAAATGATGAGGAGCACATGGCCTTGGTGGTCGACGATTCGTCCGCCGACCAGTCTGAATGAGCCGCTGCCAACCCCGCATCCGGCTGCTGCCACAGACACTGAGTGTCGTCCGGAGAAGTTGAGGGTGACCCCAGCAGCATCAAGGTTCTCGCCGGTCGTGCGATCGATGAACGTGTCGCCAACGTAGTCCACCCCGATCAGCCAGGAAGGTTCGACCGCACCTACAGGCAGATCATACGCCGGCACTGTTTCGGGCACAGGATCCTCTGGCATCGTGATCGGTTGGCTGGAGACGGTCGACAACTCTGGAACCGAATCGGCCGAAGCGCACGCCGACCCCAACATCGCAAGAAACATCACAACCAGCGCAGCCTTAGTCACACAACTACGACGGACGGAGAGGTCACCCGGTTCCCGACCGGACGAGATTGCGGTCGAGCCAAAAGCATCACAAACCGGAACGCCATCATTGGACACACTCACCTGTCGGCATCCCACCGAACCCGTTGACCCAAGGATCACCCGAATGAGCGGCTGAGACCCGGCTCCAAGGCTGGCTCCGTAGTCGTTGTCTCACAGGTCGGAGTCAACTGCCCGGGTGGTGTCGGACCGATCCCAAGTGATGCCGACGACTGTTTCGAACATGGTCAGGCCCACCGAGGGACACCTCGGCCAGCCAACTGGACAGCCAAGCCAACAAGTCGACAGCCGTCCTACCAGCGAATTTGAATGCTCTCAGGTGACTACGGCTGGGGCTCGACTTCTTCGATGAAGATGATTGTGGCGGAGTCAACGACCTGATCGAATCGTTGTTCAAGGGCGAGCGGTGCGCAAGCCTCCAGCAGTTCTGACCTTGCGTTGCTGTGTGCCAAGGCGAGCACATTGGCGTTCAGCCGATCCAAGCTCACCGTCTCCACGGATGAGGTCGCCAGACCGGACTGTCAAGTCGTTGATCTTAAGTAGTCAACGCCGATTTCGTCAGGCGGACCGGCGAGCAGAGCAAGCTGTGTGTAGACCTTCCCTTCTGGAGTAATTCGGTGAAAGTGGAGGCACGCCGTTGCGTCAAGTGAAACGCGCTCGATCTCAAAGACGGCTCCGTGGATGTCGTCGGAGTCACCAACCTCTGCCCGATCCCGAGTGACGTACAGGATCGGACCCACCACACCGCCGGGGTCGACCATCCCATCACCCTCTCCTTGGACATCAGACGAAGTCGTGCACGAAGCCGCCAGCACCAGCACGATCACTATCAGCATGTTCCGCCCAGACGTTGCCATATCCCGCACGGTAAGGCACATCATGTCGACATGAATATCACCGCCACGGCGGATCTCGACCTCACCAAACCCAACGCGGGAATGTGGAGTGAAGTCAGGATTCTCGGTGTCGCTATTGCGGCTGAGGGTCGGACAACGCCAAGACTGGCTCCCCGTGCTAGAGAAGATCCGTGCAAGCGGATGATTCAAGCCGGAAAAGGCTTCGCGTCGCGCTTTTGGCGCCTGACAACTTCACCCCGTTGACGAGAACCCCTTGGGGAGGCACCCAGTTGGCGGCGTTGAAAGGCCTCAAGTCCGATGCAGCGCAGGTAGTCGGCGAGTCGTGGGAAGTCTCGGTGGAACCGTCCTTCCCGAGCCTTCTCGCCGCGAGCGGCGAAGCGTTAGGCACCCTGATAGCGGAAGATCCGCTGCATTGGTTGGGTAGCGACGCTGCGCTCGGCAACACGAGTCTCCTTGTCAAGTTGCTCGACACCGCCGATCTGCTATCGCTCCAGGTTCACCCAGGCGACGACCACCCGGATCTCCTTGCCACCGAGTCGGGCAAGCCGGAGTCCTGGTACGTAGTCGCTGCCGAGGTTGGCGCTGGGATCTATCTCGGCTGGAAGGAAGGTATTACCGAGTCGGACGTTCGCGAGGCGATATCCAACGAGGGCGACCTGACCTCGATCCTCAACTTCGTCGAAGTGTCCGAAGGTGACTTTTTCGTCATCGCTACCGGCACCCCACATGCGATCGGGCCGGGCCTGATGCTCGTCGAACCGCAACGCATCCTTCCCGGCCGGAGCGGAGTCACCTACCGATACTGGGACTGGAACCGACGCTACGACCAAGATGGCAAGCAGAGCGACCAGGGTGAGCCGCGACGGCTGCATATCGAAGCTGCTCTGGCCGTGACACGATTCGACGGTGCGCGTGGCGAAGCTTTTGTCACACAGGTGATGCGCCGAGCCGGACCGGCTGATCTGGAGAAGGCCGTCAGCTTCTCTGCGCTTTCCGATCCCGATGTCAAAGGCGCCCTGCGTTTCCCGGCGCTCTCGGTTGGCAGGATTGCAGGCACCGGACAACTCACTCTTCCTCGCTCCGACGCCTTTCGAGCGGTCACCGTGGTTGCCGGAAGTATCTCCATGGACGGGGAGACTGCGGGCTCTGGTCGCTCAATGGTGTTGGCCGCTGGCGGCGGGGAATACGTACTGGAGTGCGTAGGTGCTCACGCGATCGTGTGCGCGGCGCACTCGAGCTGAGCACCGTGGTCGCTGCTGTCTCTTCGGTCGGTCACCCCGGTGCAGTCGGGTCGGCGGGATTATCCAGCACGCTGCCTGGGCCGAAGTGCGGCGCGTTGTTTGCAGCGGGAATCGTGATTCCGGGCGGTTGATATCGAGTGTTCCCGTAGCAAGTGATCGCGGCATTCTCGGATCGGGCGTCGCCAACAGCTCCCGGGCCTGGGGGCTAAACCAAGCTCCTGGGTTGTGCGATCATGAGTGGATGCAGGCGAGCCCACTGGATCGAGAACTGACAAACGGAGTCGTCGTTCTCCGCCCACCTGCAACGGGTGACTCGAGAGTGCTCATCGAGGGTCGCGAAGCGGTCGACGGCACAACTTGCGAGTGAGCACCCTTGACCCCGATCAGCTGAACCGGGCAACCCTGCAGCGTCAGATGCTCCTCAGACGTGAGTCAGCGACGGTGAGCGACATCGTACGCCGCATCGTTGCGCTACAGGCCCAGTCACCGCCGGCGCCCTACATCGCCTTGTGGAACCGCGTCGCCAGCCTGAACTTCGACACCGTCGACCAGGCCTACGCCGATCGCTCGCTGGTGAAGGCGTCCCTGATGAGGATCACGCTCCACGCGGTCGACGCCGCCGACTATCCAGCGTTCCACAGCGCCTCGACCCCGATCCTGCGAGCGGCCCGGCTCAACGATCGACGCTACCGCAGCACCGGCCTCACAACCGAGGACGCCGACCGTGCGGTACCACGATTGCTCGACTTCCTCCAGACCCCACGATCGAAGACTGAGATCCTTGATCACTTCGCTGCGGAGTTCAGCGACCAGCCACGACTGTGGTGGGCGCTAAAAACCTATGCCCCACTGGTCCATTCACCGACTGGGTCGCCCTGGTCCTTCGACAGCGACACCCACTACGAACAAGCGCCGACCCTTGATCGCCCACCGGTCGACGACGCCCTCCAATTGCTCGTGCGCCGCTACCTCGCCGGGTTCGGCCCGGCCACTATCGCCGACTTCGCCCAGTTCAGCCTGCAGCCGATGTCGACAGCCCGCCCTGCGTTCGAGGCCATACGCGACGAGCTCGTCACCCACACGACCATCGATGGCGATGAGCTGTTCGACCTCTCTGACGCACCCGACCTCCCCGACCCCGACACACCCGCCCCTCCACGCCTGATGGCGATGTGGGACAGCATCCTGCTCGCCTACCGCGACCGAAGCCGCATCATCCCCGACCACTACCGGTCTCATGTCATCCGACGCAATGGTGACGTGCTCCCGACCGTCCTCATCGACGGACGAGTCGCCGGTGTCTGGAACACTGGCCCCGACGGCATCAAGATCGGCGCCCTCGAACCGATTCACCCCGGCACTCGGGATGCCCTCGACGACGAAGCCCGCCGCCTGTACGTAGCACTGGCCGACCGAGGCCACAACATCGTTGGACGAACCGGTACCTGGTGGCCGAAGCTACCAATCACCTCAACTCACCAGGTCACCCCATGACCCCGCCAGAGCGCATAGCGGCAATCCGATCGATCGAGCGTTCCTCCAACACCGAGCGATAGTCCCGGGGCCGGAACGCTCAGGGGACCGCGTGGCAGAACCGGCGCATTCGCACGCCATCGAACGTTGATATGGGCTACCGCAATAGGGCCGTCATAGCGTGCGGAGTCGTCGAGGAAGTTGGTGATTCTGCGTCGTCGTTATTCCGTCATCGCTTCGTCTGCTGCTTCGTGCCGAATAGGTGATCCCGAG
>JBLYYW010000405.1:0-11337 GCA_048550155.1 Acidimicrobiales bacterium
CGAACGCGCCCAATGCGTTTCTGCCCAACTCGAGGTTGAGTTTGCGGAAGATGACCCCGCCGGGCGAATCACTCGCTCCGAAAATCTCACCGGAGCAGTAGTCGCCGAAGATGTAGACCCCGTTGTAGAGCGGCAGGGTCTCCCCTCGGTACACGGCCCCGCCGGTGATAGAGCAGCGGTCGTTTTCGTGTGAATAGGTGAGCCAGGGGCCGGTGTGATCTTCGGGTTCTTGGCCCCCTTCGTAGGGCTCGTTTCCTTCCATCTGGTTCCAACCCAAGTTCGCCCCGCGGCCACCGTCGGCGAGTCGGGTGATCTCTTCGAAACGGTTCTGACCCACATCGGCGACCCAAAGCGCATCGTCGGCGGGGTCGAAACTGAACTGCCACGGGTTCCGCACCCCGCTCAGCCACACTTCGGGGGCGCCGCCGCCGTCGACGTACGGATTGCTGTTTGGAACCGAGTACCCCAGCCCGTCGGCGGCCCCATCGGGATCGATCCGCAGGATTGCGCCCAGCAGGGAAGTGGTGTCCTGGCCCGAGCCCAGTGGGTCTCCGGCTCGGCCTCCATCGCCGATCCCCACGTAGAGGAACCCGTCGGGACCGAAGGTGAGCCCACCTCCGTTGTGGTTGGAGAACGGCTGCTCGATCTTCAGGACCTCCCGTCGAGTGTCGACGTTGGCGGTCCGTGATCCCATCACGTAGCGGTCGATGACGTTGGCGCCGGAGCGATCGGTGTAGCTCAGGTAGAGCTGGCGGCCGTCGCTGTTGAACACCAGGTCGAGCAGACCCTGCTCGTTCCCGCTGCTGACCTGATCGGACACATCGAGCACCGGCGTCGAGTCGAGGTTGAACCGATCGGGCCGGTTCTTGGCGACCGTTCGGGTGATCCGGTGCACGGCCCCGGTCTTGCTGGCGACATAGAGATCCTCGGTTCCGCTGCGGGGTACCAGGGCAACGGCCTGATCGAGTTCTGCGACGGTGGTGAGGACAAGTTCTTGATCGGCCCAGGGGGGCTCTTCGGCTATGACAGGCGCCGGGGCTGTCGTGGGCGTGTCGGTTCCGTCGTTGGTATCTGATCCGACGGTTGAGGTGACATCGGCGGCAGCCAGGGTCGTGGGGGTTGCATCCTCGGTGCCGGATGTTCCGCACGCTGCTGCCAGCAGCAGCACGATCACCCCGAACGCCATCGCCTTCGGGTGTTGTCCCGAGGGTCCACGAACTCGAATTTTTCTCACGTTGCCGCTGCGCATAGAGACTCTATGAAAGCAGGCGGATGAGCCCTTCCTGGACCACGGAGACCACGAGTTCGTCGTTCTGATAGATCAAACCTCGTGCGAGCCCCCGAGCGCCCGTCGAACTGGGGGTGTCCTGGACATACAGAAACCACTGGTCGGCCCGGAACGGACGGTGGAACCACATGGCGTGATCGAGGCTGGCCATCATGAGATCACCGGAGAGATATCGCTTCCCGTGAGGCAGGTTGACCGTGTCGAGGAGCGTCATGTCCGACGCATAGGTGAGCACGCACTGGTGAAGCACCGGGTCAGCAGGGAGTGCACCGTCGGCCCGCATCCACACACACTGATGTGGTGGGAGCTTCTCGCCCGATGCGCGCTCGGCCTCGTCCGGACCCACATATCGGGTGTCGATCGGTCGGGGAAGCGTGTACCAGTCGCCCAGTTCGTCCTTGAACGTTTCGTTTCGGGTGTAAAAATCTGGCAGCGTGTCCGGTACCGGTACCTGGCTGGGGGGATCGAACTGATGGTCGAAGCCGGGTTCGGGCCGGTGGAATGACGCAGTGAGATGGAAGATGGACTTGCCGTGCTGGATTGCCGCCACCCGGCGAGTGGCAAAGGACCGGCCGTCCCGGATGATCTCCACCTCGTAGACGATTGGGATCGTGGGATCCCCCGGCCGGAGAAAGTAGCCGTGGAGTGAATGGACCACACCTTGGGTCACGGTGCGGGTCGCGGCCACCAGCGCCTGCCCGGCAACTTGCCCTCCGAAAACGCGCTGCCGCATATCGTTGGGGCTCTGACCTCGGAAAATGTGCACTTCGATCTGTTCGAGATCGAGCAGCGTCACCAGGTCATCGACGGCCGGTTGGGCGGAGTAGGTAGTGCTCACGGTTCCAGTATGGGGGCCGATAGGACACCCAACGAAACGCCGCTGACGACTCCGGTCCCCATGGCGTCGATACGGTGAGGTAGACATGGGACTCAACGACACCATCCTGAATATCGTTGATGGTCGGATGGGAACCGGCGGTCGGTACATCGTCGTCTCGGCCATCAACGTGGTGAACCATCAGATCTTGCTCCGTATCGCCAATGGCTGGTGGGGCTGGCCCGGCGGTTGGGCCAACGCATTTGCGGCGTCGACAGCCCTGATCCCCGCCTACCTTCTCACCCGGTCGTGGGTCTGGTCGGTTTCCGGATCCCACTCGGTGCGGCGTGAGGTCGTGCCGTTCTTCATCCTTGCCGTGGTCGGGCTGGTCGTTTCGTCGGCCACGTCGGAGATCGCCGAGCGAACCTTCGGCACCGGGCTATGGGTGAACGTGGGCAGTCTGGTCGGATACTTGGGTGTCTGGGTTTTGAAGTTCTTCGTTCTCGAACGAATCTTTGCTGGCCAACAGTTCGTCATCGAACCGGCCGAAGAACCCGAGCCTGCACCGGTGAAGTGAGACCTGAAGAGCTAGCTCTGGCCAGCGCCGCCCGCGGTTTCATGCCGCCCGATGAGGGACTGGCACTGTGGAACGCCGCCACCCAGGCGGACCAGTCGCTGGGTCCGATGTTGGAGGTCGGCAGCTACTGCGGAAAGTCGGCTCTCTATCTGGGGCCAGCAGCACGAGACGCCGGCACCGTGTTGTACTGCCTCGATCATCACCGGGGTTCCGAAGAGAACCAGGCTGGCTGGGAACACCACGAACCCGATCTGGTCGATCCTGACATCGGGTTGATGGACACCCTCCCGACCTTCCGCCGGACCGTCTACACCGCCGGTCTCGAACCCTGGGTCGTTGCCCTGGTCGGTGACGGACCTCGTATTGGACAGAACTGGACCACCCGGCTCTCGTTCCTTTTCATCGACGGAGGACACGGTGAACAGCCGGCCCGGCTCGACTACGAGATCTGGACCCCGCACCTTGCCCCTGGGGGAGTGCTGGCCATCCACGACGTCTTCCCTGATCCGGCCGACGGTGGTCGCCCGCCGTATGAGCAAATCTATCTGCCAGCCCTCGCGGCTGGATTCACCGAGGTTTCGACCACCGGATCGCTGCGAGTGCTGCGTCGGAATTGACTCCCGGTCGGCGAGAGCTGCTCCCAGACGGAGAAATGCACGGTCATGGGTAGTCAGTGAACAGGTTGGAAGTGGGGTTGGCGCCCTGAAGCGCGTCGGCGGCCAGGATCACTGCGGCGGCGGTGTAGGTGCTCTTCTCGAGCTCGGGGAAATGGATCAGCTCGGGGTACACGAGACCCGTGTAGTAGCGGCCGTCGGCATCGTCTCGCAGAGTCTGCGCGTTTTCGAACAATCGAACAGCCTTTGACCGCTCGCCCGCTGCAAGATGAGCGATGACACATTCGCACGTTTCAGCGGCGGTGACCCACGGTCGATCGTAGACACAGCGACACCCCTTGCCCTCCATGATGAACTGCTCCCAACGATCGGCCAGATGCTGTGCAGCCGCCTCGCCCACGATGGCACCCGTCAACACCGGGTAGTACCAGTCCATCGCCCACCTGTCCTTGGGTTCGAACGCATCGGGCTGCTCGGCGATCACGCCGATGAGACGATCACGGGCCTCAGCCCAGTGCGGACGAGATGTGCCCATCAAGTCTGCGATCAGTGACGCGCACCTCAGACTGTGATTGATAGATGACGAACCGGTGAGCAGGGCGTAACTCCACGGTGTGCCATCCGGGCGGCGAGCCCAGATCACTTCGCCCCGCTTGGTCTGGAGCTCGAGCACGAACTCGATCGCCGGCTCCACCACGCCCCAGTACCCGTCCAGGAAGTCACGGTCGCCGGTCACAAGCCAGTGATGCCAGACCCCGGTTGCGATGTAGGCGATGCAGTTGGCATCGAACTTGGCGTCTTCGATGCCGCCTTCGACGTAGTAGTTGTGCCAGCTCCCATCGGGTCGTTGGATTGATGCCAGCCAGTCGTAGGCCAGCTCGGCTTCGGGAACGAGGCCACAGGTTGCCAGAGCCATCGCGGCTTCCACATGATTCCAGGGGTCGGCGTGGCCTCCGGGAATCCACGGGATCATCCCGTTCGGCAGCTGCCACTGGGCGATTCCCTCGGCGCTGGCCAGGATCTGGGCCTCGGTGAGGATTCCGTCGACGGAGGGGACCTGCACCTCTACTACGCCTTCACCGAATACTGCACCAGGCTCTTGCCCAGCACCGGATTGAGCACTCGATCTGCGGTGCGGGTGATCCACGGTCCCTCCACGATGTCCCAGGTGAGAAATCGTAGATACAACTTCACCAACGGGTTGTCATCGTTGCGAACGCCTACGGCGCACTTGAGCCACCAGTACGGGCTGTGAAGCGCATGGGCCCTGTGATCTTGGGTGGGTGTGAGCCCTACCGATGCCAGCTTCATCTTCAGCTCAGGTCTGCCATAGATCCGCACGTGCCCGCCAACGGCGCCGGGAGCGTGGTAGTTGTCATCGAGCTTCCAGCAGATCATCTCCGGTAGCGGTGCCGGCACGGTGGCCGCCAGCATTCCGCCTCGCTTCAGCACCCGGTGCAGCTCAGCCATCACCCCGAGGTCGTCGGGGACGTGTTCCAGGATCTCGCTGGCGATGATGCGATCGAAAGTGTTCTCCGGGAAGGGAAGCGTCAGGCCGTTGGCCTGGACACAGGCGGCTCGCACTGAGGAGTAGTCGAGCTCACCGTCCTCGTACATCCCAGCGAACGTGTTGCGGGTGGATTCCATTTCGTCGAGAGCGAGATCGGCGGCCACCACGTTTACCCCGTGTCTGGCGGTCTCGAACGCATGGCGGCCAAAGCCGGCACCGAGGTCGAGCACGGTCATGCCCGGCTTCAATCCAAGTCGGTCGTAGTCGACGGTGAGCATCAGGCGGTTGCCCGTTGGATCTCGTGCTGAGCCTGCGCGATGTGATGCTTCCGCAGTCGGATCACTTCCCGGTACTGCTCGGCGGTGCGGATGGCGGTCTGGCGCCATGTATAGAGCTCCGACACGCGTTCCCGGCCTGCGGCACCGATCCTGGCCCGCAGTTCGGGGTCGTCGAGGGCGATGCGAAGCTTCGCAGCCAAGTCGTCGGCGTCACCGGGCTCGCACTGGAGCACGGTCTCCCCGTGGGTGCCGGTGACCTCCTTCAAAGCGCCGCCGGTGGTTGCCACCAACGCAGTGCCGCTCGCCATCGCCTCCACCGCAGGTAGAGAGAACCCTTCATAGAGGCTGGGGACCACCGCAACCTCGGACTCGGAATACAGCTCCACGATGCGCTCGTCGGGAACACCGGTGACGAACTCGATGTGGGGCGCCAAGTCGAGTTCCTTGATGAGCTTGTCGGACGGGCCGCCCGGTTTCGCTCGGCCGATGAGCGTGAGGTTGATATCTCGTCCTTCGGCCCGCAGCTTGGCCATGGCCTCCAGAAGGAACTTCAAGCCCTTCATTTCGGCGTCGGCGCTGGCGGTTGTGATCAGCTGGTTCGGTTTGCGCCCGACTGAAGGATCGGGCTTGAAGAGGTCGGGATCGACGCCCACGTGGACCAGGCGCATGTTGTCCCGGGCGACGCCCATGTCGTTGTGGATGTCATCGATCGAGTTCTCGCTGACCACCACGATTCGGGGCATCCGGCGGGCGACCCGAGCCTGCATTTCAACAAACGAGTACCACCGTCGGAGGCTCCACCGCTTTCGCCAGTTCGGCGCTGCCTCCAGCTCCAGCCGGCGATCGACGGTGATCGGGTGGTGCAGAGTGGTGAGCACCGGCAGAAACTTGTTGATCGCGAGCATCCCATAACCAAGGCTCTGATTGTCGTGCACGATGTCGAACTCGGCGGTGCGAGGCTTCAACGCTTTCCATGCTCGCAGCGTGAACGCCATCGGTTCGCTGAAGGCACCCGTGGAGAACTGCAGCGCTTCCGCCACATCGGCCAGATCTTTGAACTCCCAGTAGGCAGGGAACCGGCCGGGATAGAGGTCGTTGAAAATGTCGAGGCTGGGAAGCTTGGTGAGGGTGATCCGATCATCGAGCACGGGATAGGGCTGGCCGCTGAAGACCTCGACCGTGTGACCCAGATCGACCATGGCCTTGGTGAGGTGGCGGGTATAGATGCCCTGGCCACCGACGGTGGGCTTGGACCGATACGACAGATAGGCAAGCCTCAGCGGTTGATCTTCACTCACATCTCAGTATGCCGCTCGCCCTCGCCCTCTTTGTGCAAATTCCTGCGGGTGTCCGCACCTGTTGTAGTGGGCCAATGGGAGAACGGCTGATTGAGACTCCCGGCAGGAACGTGGCGGGCTCCGGGTAGCTTCTCGGCATGAGGTTGGTCGTGCAACGGGTGGGGATGGCAGCGGTGAGCGTCGACGGCGAAGTTGTCGGTCGGATCGGACCCGGTTTGTGTGTGCTGGTCGGGATCACCCACGACGACACCGCGGAGAACGCACACAAGTTGGCAGAGAAACTGGTGAAGCTACGGATCTTCGGCGATGCCAACGACAAGATGAACCTCTCGGTCCAAGACGTAGAGGGCGAGATTCTCCTGATCAGCCAGTTCACGCTCTACGGCGATGCCAAAAAGGGCAACCGCCCCTCCTTCGTCGACGCCGCCCGGCCCGAACAGGCGCTGCCGCTGTTCTCGGACTTCGTGGAGAAGGTAGCCCTCAGCGGTGTGCCGGTGGCCACCGGCCAGTTCGGGGCCGAAATGAAAGTGATGATCGCCAACGACGGGCCCGTCACCCTGATCCTCGAAAACTGACCGAATCTGTCCCTCAACCGGAAGTTCAATCGGCGGAGATCGAGGAAGCAGTATCTGTCGCGTGTGGGGCAGCGTTCGCGCGCATCAATGCGAGGCCGATCACCGCGACGACATACAGAATCACGGGCCAGATCCCGAGGTAGCTGAAAAGGGTTCGCCCATCGCGACGCTGAACCGTTTCGGTCATAATGATGCGTTCGCCCAGATCGGTTCTCTGGATCACGTCACCATCGGGTGACACGATCGCCGACATTCCAGTGGGAGCTGCCATCAACAACCAGCGATCGCCTTCGATCGCCCGAAGCTGGTTGCTGGCCACCTGCTGGGTGTGCACCAGCGACAACCAGTAGCTGGCACCATTGGTCGGGTTGGTGAGTACTTCCGCACCGTTGGTGATGGCGTCCCGCGACCGCCGTTCGAAATACGCCTCCCAAGAAATGCTCACGCCGAAGACGCCCTCGGGGGTGGTCAGGACCGCTGGCCCGGTTCCGGCCCGGACGTCGGTATTTGGGATGTCGCTACTGAAGATCTCGATCAGGCCTCGTAGCGGCACGAACTCGCCGAAGGGGACGATCCGCACTTTGTCGTAGCGATCGATCTCCTCACCGTCAGCTGTCGTAGCGGCTTGGTAGTTGACCGTCTCCACACCGTCGCCGTCTTCGGCATCCACCCGATAGAACCAGCCGCTGAGGACGGTTGCATCGGCGTCTTCGGCAACACCTGCGACGACCTCCTTGGCGTCGTTGACGCTGAAGAATCGGCCCGGGTTCACCACGTTCTCGGGCCACAGCACCAGATCGACATCTTGATTCAGGTAGCGGGTTGTCTCCACGTGACGGCCCAGCACGACGGCGGCCGACTCGCCCGATGCGCGCGTCCGGGTTGCCCCGCCGCCCTGCACCACGGCGACGTCGAGTTCTCCGATGTCGGATGCACGGGGATGAACGACGCCGAGCACGACGAACCCGATCGTCACGCCCAGCCCGATCAGGCCCAGCCGCCGATTGTCGGTGGTCAGCAACTCGCGCAACGACAGGCCCACCAGCGCTACGAGGCCGATGATGAGATAGGGCCCACCGATTCGAGCCGTGTCGGCCAAGGGGGTCTCCACCTGGCTCAGGGCGATATTCGCCAGCGGTACCCCGCCGAATGGGAATCGCCAGCGAATCAGTTCGGCGACCACAATAGCGATCGGGAACACGACGAATCGCTGGGGTCGATCCGTCGGTGTCAGCGCTCCCGCCACACCGAAGTACGCCGAATACGCCAGCACGGCCAAAATGAATCCGAGCAGCGTGAGATCGATCATCCAGAACATGGCGATCGTCAACCAGGTTGCTGCGATCACGAACGAGCGGATGAAGCGGGTCGCGGGGCCGACCTCGGCGGTCAGGTGGTCCCAGCCAGCCATGCCGAGAAACGCCAACGGCCACCAACCCCATGGCGGCAGCGACCCTGCGATGCCGATGCCGGCCAGGACGGCGCCGCCCCACCACGGAATCTTGGGCAGGCTGGGCATCGGGAAAGCCTATGCGGCGCGAGCGGCACCGGTCTGCGCGGAGAGGCTGAATCGAATCAGGACGTTGTTCTCTGGCCCCCAAGAAACCGGCGATGAGACTTTGGGGTGATGGATCGAGACACTGCAATGTTCCAAGGTGGCCTCGGGCTGGCCCTGGTGGCAGCTCTAGTGATGGTGTTGGGCGACGCACCAATTTCGCTGCCGATCACCCTCCTGATCGTCGGGATCATCCTGATCGCAACCTCCCGCCGCAATCGATCAGCGCGCTGAGATCACGGCTTCGGAAGGTTCGCTAGCCGATGATCTTCGCAGCGGTTCGGCGTGCCATGCCGATGGTGGCTGGGATGCCGATGCCGCGGTAGGAGTTGCCGACCACGTGCACCGTGGGGGCGTCTTCGGCGAGTGAGGCTTCGATGGCATCGACTCGTTGTGAATGGCCGGGCTCGTACTGGGGGAAGGCATGCGGCCAACGAACGATCCGCTCCGACAACGGCTGGCCCGGATCGGCGTAGACCTGAGCGAACTCGCCCAGGAGTGTTGTCCGGAGCTCGTCATCGCTCATGGAGATGGCCCTGTCATCACCGAAACGGCCCGAAGTGATGCGGATCAGGTAGCGATCTTCGGCCGCGTACTGGGCCCACTTGGTTGAGAAGAACGTGCAGGCCGTCATGACGAAACCCTGGTGGCGGGGAACAAGGATGCCGGACGCATCCAGCGGCTCGAGTCGACCGGCCGGCACCTCGATCGTGATCTGGGCCACCGAAGCGTGCCGGATCCCGTCGATCAGGTCTGCAGCAGTTGGGCTGGCGGAGCGGATGATGCTGGCCGCAGCGTGGGCTTCGGTGGCCACTACTACATGATCGAAGCCCGCCGGGATCGTGTCGATCGGTGAGTTCGCCTGAAGAGTGACGCTCCCGCTGGCCAGCTCGTGGAGCAACGCTGAGATGAGCGTTGCCATCCCGCCCTCCAAGCCGTTGAACACCGGTTGGTTCTGGGCGGCGGATCCGAGCGTGGCTCCGATGTCGGCCCGTGCTTCCCTCAGTCCCGTCACCAGCGACGGATTGGTCTGGGCCGCCGAGAAGAGCTGCGCCGCCCCATCGGCCATCGAGAGCGTCTCGATCGATGACGCGTTGATACCGCCGACCATCGGGTCGATGAGCGTGTCGGTCACTTCGTCGCCCAGTCGGGCACGGCAGTAGTCAGCGACCGTACTCCCGGCGGACAGGGGAGTGGGCGGCAGGTCGAGATCCTGGCGAGCGCGTTCGATGCCGGCGGGGGAGATGATGCCTGCCAGTGCGTCGAAATCGGTGGGAACTCCGAGCACCGTTCCCTTCGGAAGTTCACCAAGCTCGCCGTCTATGTAGAGGTACGCGGGCTTGGGTGACACCGGCACGGTGAGCCGGTCGGCGAGCCCCAGCTCGTTGCAGAGCTCGATGCCTTCGGGAACGCGAGCGAGGAAATTGTCGGGACCCGCATCGACCAACCGATCTCCCACGGGTGACGAGCGGATCTTGCCGCCCCACTCCGAAGACGCTTCGTGCACCGTCACGTTGGCGCCGGCGTTCTTCAGGTCATACGCCGTGGTGAGGCCGGCGAGTCCACCACCGATCACGAGGACCTTCATCAGCACCGACCTTCTTCGTGGACCAGATCGACCACCTGCTTGAGCAGGCCGGGATCGCTCTCGGGCATCACACCGTGTCCGAGGTTGAAGATGTGGCCGGGGTGAGCGTCGTTGTCGTCGAGCACGCGGCGAACCTCTCGCTCGATGACATCCCAGGTTCCGGTGGTAAGGGCCGGATCGAGATTGCCCTGCAGCGCAACGCGGCCGCCGGTGCGGTCTCGGGCTACCGACAGCGGCGTGCGCCAGTCGACCCCGACCACGTCGGCCCCCGCGTCGGCCATCAGGCCAAGCAGCTCGCCCGTAGTGATGCCGAAGTGTGTGCGGGGCACACCGAGTTCGCCGAGTTCGCTGAGGATTCGTGTGGAGTGGGGGAGCACGTATTCGATGTAGTGCTCGGGCCGAAGGGCGCCGGCCCAGCTGTCGAACAGCTGCACCATCGAGGCACCGGCTGCAACTTGCGCCTTCAATGTTGCGATCGCAAGATCGGAGATCAGCTCGCACAGTTGGTGCCACAGCTCGGGCTGGCCGAACATCAGCGCCTTGACCTTGGTGTAGGTGCGTGATGGGCGCCCCTCCACCAGATAGCTGGCGAGGGTGAACGGTCCTCCCGCAAACCCGATCAAAGGGACACCGCCGTCGGCGACGACGTTTTTGATGGTCTCCGCCTGGTACGGCAGATCGACATCGGGTTCGAGCGGACGCAGTCGATCCAGATCGGACGCTGACTCGAACGGATGCTCACACATCGGTCCAACGCCGGGCACGATGTCGATCCCGAAATCGACCGCCCACACCGGGGTCACGATGTCGCTGTAGAGAATGGCGGCGTCGACCCCATAACGACGGACGGGTTGAAGGGTGATTTCGGTAGCCCGATCGGTGTCGGCGATCACGTGCAGAATCGTGCCCTCGCCCCGTACCTCCCGGTACTCGGGTAGCGAACGGCCGGCCTGGCGCATGAACCACACCGGCACCGTGGCAGCTTCAGGCGCCTCCGAGCCGGGGATCTGTCGGGCTGCACGTAGGAGAGGGAACACCCCGCCAGGATACGGCCGGGCGGTGGCGGGTCTTCGGGTCGAAGGTCACTGCAGTCCAGCCAGTCATGGCCAACTTGTCAGAGGCAACCCGTCGTGAGCTGGGCTACGCGCTGGCGAGTGAGCCGAAGACGTTCTCCGGCAGTGGGTTCTTTCCTTCCAGCGATCCTGAGACCGCGTACGGCTCGAGGCTCATGAACACC
>JBLYYW010000406.1:0-3562 GCA_048550155.1 Acidimicrobiales bacterium
GCGGCCTCGATGAGAGTGCGAATCGCCCAGTTGAGTATTCGGGTCAGGTCAGAGCTTTCGAGCCCGTACTCGCGGGTGAGCCAGAACCAGCTTCGGTGGCTGGCCATGTGCCGCAAGACGGTTGCGATTGCGTGCGCGTCCTCGGGTGGTGCCGACGGCATCTGGGCTGCGATGAAGTCGGTGAGCAGTTTGGTTCGAGCGAGGCGAAGGCTGTTATGCCCCACCTCGGCCAGAGGCATCTGGGCCAACGCTTCGCTGATCCCGCCCAGTTGTTCGAAGATCCCGACGTTTGTCTGCACCGCATCGAGCAGGTCGTCAAGGGTCTCGAGCTCGCTGGCGTCAGGCCCCCCCAGCGCTCGACTCTCCTCGTCCATCGTGACGCCAAGTGCGTCCAGAAGGTCTTCACGGGCTGCGAAGTGGTTATAGACCGTGCGCAGTGACATTCCGGCTCGCTCGGCCACTTCCTTCATCGTGAAGTCGAGATGGCGGCGCTCGGTGACAAGCTCGGCACACGCGTCGACGATTGACTGTCGTGCCACTTCACGTTGCCGGCTCCGCAGGTCACGCATGCATGAAACATAAACTAAATGCACGAAGTGTGCAACCGATTTGTGAACCAGAACTCGAAGGCTGTTGCTACCGTCTCGCTATGGCCAACTCGATGAGCACGAACCTGATGGTGATCGATGTGGCCGAGGCATTGCACTTCTACCGCGATGTCATCGGGGGCGAGATCGCGTTCGTCGTCGACGCCAATGAGCAAACTTCGATGGACGGATCAATACCCGACAATCCAGCGTTCGCCTCGGTGCGGATCGGCGACAACGAACTGATGTTGCAGGAGCGGATGAGCCTGGTCGAGGACGCACCAATGGTCACCCCAGACAGCGAACCCGGCGGCACGTTCACGTTGTATTTCCGAGTCGACGATGTCGACGCCGTCGTCGCAAAACTGCCAGAAGGCACCGAAGTCCTGAAGCCGCTCCAGAAGACTTGGTATGGCATGAAGGAGATCTGGGTTCGCGATCCCGCTGGGTACGTGATCACTATCGGCGCGCCGGAGGGGCCGCCGCCCGAGTAGCCGGTACGTGTGCATCTGGCCGCTCGTAGTGTCGCCGCACCTCGTTCCGGCCGCCCCAACTGTCGCCCGGCGACAGTTGCAGCGGCCAGATGCGGATCGAGCGACAACTGGAGCGGCCGGTTGGGCGAAGAGCGATGCTCACGCTCGGCGCCTGCGCCCGCCTCGATCTCGGTCTGGTCCTCGGTCGGTGCGGCGGCTCCGGTCAACCTCGGGCTCATCATCATCGGGCTCATCAGCAGCATCAGCAGCAGGGTCGGCGGCGCTGGCCTCGGTGGCCGATTCGGTGTCCTCGGCCACCAGGAATACGTTCGCAGCGATGTCGGTGGCCTCGACGTCAGAATTGTCCACGATCACGTCGGCAAGTGTGCGTCGGAAGTCGATCCCGTAGGTCTCGGCGATCTCGGTGAGCAACGGGTCGTTCCCGTAGAAGAATCGGTCTCCATCCCGCAGGGCGGTGAACTGGGTCTGCCACATCGCAAGCTGTAGCTCGCCGAACTCGGTGCCGGCCACGTGTGGCTCGGACACCATGCCGGTGAAGGCGTCGACATCATTGACATCGTCGAAGATCGCCGCCAACCGGGCTGCAACCGTGGTCCTGCGCTCAGCCATTACGGTCTCAGCATCGGCTGCGTCGCTACCGATCTCGAGCACGTTGCCGTCACCATCCTCGAGGTGTACAAACTCGAGGATCGCGGGATCGTCGATGCTGAGCCCGCCGAGCGACTCGGTCTCCTCGCCGGTGAGTTCGGTGAAGGTGCCGACCGGGTTGAGACCATAGGCGATCCGAAGATCGTTGTAGCTGGGCATGCCGTGGTCGTAGGCACGGAGAACGTCGAGCGCACCGAGGTCGTTGACTCCGCTGAAGCAGTCGGCGATCGCTTCGCCTTCCAGGCAGTCGAGCGGGTTCTCGGTACCCGGTCCCGGAATCTGGAACAGCACGCTGCGCAGCTGGTTGTCGATCTGGCCGTCATTGGCGTAGGCGGCTTCGGATGACAACCCGGCCAGCAAGTTGCCCAGCCCGACCTCTTCCAGAAGACCCGGGTTCCCAAAAGCGACGTTAAGCGGGATCGCGACCTCGGCCACACCGGCGGCTGCGTCAGTCTCAACGGTGACGCCTTGGGCTTCAAGGGCATCCAGCGCTCCCTGCCCCAGTTCGCTCAGCGGGATCTCCGCTTCGAACTCACCATGGATTTGGGAGTGGGCCCGATACCCGACGGTGGCGAACTCGTTGGTTATCGACGGATCGACGGTCGGGTCGTAGCCTGTGTATCGATCGAGCTCGACTCCCATTGCGGGCAGGAACTCGTTGTAGGTGATGTACTGCTGAAGCGCCCCCACGACTCGGCGGGCGATCTGAAACTTGGTCTCCTCGTCGAGGTCGTCGGGAAGCTCATCGACAATGCGGTTGTGTTCACGCACGAACAAGGTGTGGGCGGCGGTGAGTCCAATGTTCTCATTGACTCGGACATCGCCGGCGATCACGGCCGAGCTCGGATCGGCGAAGAGTCGTCCAATCAGATCGGTCTCGGGAGCGTCGACTCCCTCGCGGACCGCTGCGGTCGGCAGGTAGCCGCCGTCGAGGATCAGCGTGGCGTCATTGTTGGTCGGGTCGCCATCGAGCGTCCCTTCCCGCAACCAATCCAATCGCGCATCGGTGCCGCCGTAGATCGCCAAGCCGTCGATGAATGAGCTGATCGTGTTGACCTGTTGTCGAGGAGTGTCGGAGCCGGTGCCTGCTGCGGCCGCTGATCGGGTGGTTGTGATTCCACCCAGGTCGTTCGTGAAATCTTCCAGCGGATCGGTGGGGTCGAACCCGATGGCCACGTCTTCGTCGCCAGCTTCACGGAGGCTGATGGTGTGATCGAGGAACTGGCCCCACACAAACCCCCAGTGGGTGACCCCGTTTTCGGAGAAGATGTTCTGGTTGGAGTCATTGAAAATCCGGTTGCTCAGGTACCGCTCGGGGGGACCGTCCACCATCTCGCCGACACCGTCGGCATAGTTCGCCTCGGCCAGCCGGGCGAATTCCTGGCCTGCCTGGCCGAGCGCCGGATCGTCGAGGTTGTTCCCCGATCCGTCCAGGGAACGAGCTCCGTCAAGGATGGACGCCAGGAGGTCGTCGGTCTGGGCGATCCTCTCAGCCGAGCCGAGATTGGCCGTCGGCTGGCCCGATACGGTCTGAGGTGCTTGACCGTCGACCAATGGCTTGACCACGGCGGCACTCAGCCCTGCTGCCGCGATTGTCACTGCGAGCAACACAGGCAGGTTCTTTCGGTTTGAACGGAGGCTTTCGGTTTCGATCGGGACGTCGTTGGGATTGTCGGCGGGTTGCATTGAATACTCCTTGTTGGTTGGGGAGTTCTCACCAGACCATCGGGGTTTCAAATCGCCGGCAGCGGTTTGGCAAGACTTCGACAAGGGCCTCAGATGCGGGCCGAAACATCGGTCGCGGGCGGAACCGGTTCCCTTGCCAGCACACAC
>JBLYYW010000407.1:0-6626 GCA_048550155.1 Acidimicrobiales bacterium
CCGGCACGAACACCTTCGGCGATTCGTCGTTCGACGATCTCATCAATGATGTTCATCTGGCCAGTGTTGCAGCTGGACTTCGTGGTGGCTTCCTCGGGTCGGGCCG
This sequence comes from Acidimicrobiales bacterium, assembly GCA_048550155.1. Lineage (GTDB taxonomy): Bacteria > Actinomycetota > Acidimicrobiia > Acidimicrobiales > SZUA-35 > JABDIY01. The sequence continues at coordinate 107 of JBLYYW010000407.1, forward strand.
ATCCGCTGAAACAGGAGTACTTGGAGTACGTTCAGAATCGTGAGACTCGAGGTGACCCGAAAGAGTGATCTTGCGGTCCGGTCACTCGGCGTGCTTGCTCAGAGCGACGTTCGCCTCAAGGGGCCGGACCTGGCGACGCGGGTGGGCGCAACGCCGGCATATCTCGCTCAAGTGATGGCTCCGCTTGTTCGCATCGGGTGGGTTCGGTCCGAGCCAGGTCCGACGGGCGGGTACTCGCTCCTCAAGAGCATCGATGAGATCTCGGTGCTCAACGTCATTGAAGTGCTCGAGGGACCGACTGAACGCGACCGTTGCGTCTTGCAGGATCGACCGTGCGAGGAGTCCGGTCCCTGTGCGTTGCATGTTCCCTGGAGACGTGCCCTGAATCAACTGCTGGAAGAACTCGAAGGCACCTCGGTTTCCGTAGCTCTGAAGCCGTGAGAAACACCTGGATGCGTGACCTGTTGACGTAGGGACCTTGGGCCCTATCGCGGCCTCCGTCGGTTGCCCAGTATCCGATTAGTGATTCATGTACTGGGGGACTCAAGGAATAGCCGAATTGGTCGCCCGCTCCTGTGGCTCGGGTTGTTCGCAGGGTGTGTTCTGCTCAGTTCCTTCACCGCAGCCGAAGTGGCAGCCGGCGTTCAGAGTCCGGACGGGGCTGCCCTCTATGCCGCCAGCTGCGCGTCGTGCCATCAGGCAGATGGTTCAGGCATCGAGGGGACGTTTCCTCCTTTGCGCGGAAACTTGAACGCTGCTGACCCGTCCTATGTCGCCGACGTGATTCAGAACGGTGTAGAGGGCCCCATCGACGTCAACGGTGTTGTCTACGACAGCGTCATGCCACCGGTCGCTGCCCTCGAAGGAGCGGACCTCGACGCCGTCGTGGCGTTCGTCGTCGACATCGCGGTGAGCTCCACCCCAACTCCCACCACAACACCACCAGCCGAACCCGACGCTGAGCCGTTTGTCCCCGACGATGGCCGTGGGCACGACCTGTTCCTCGGTGCCGATCGCCTCGAAAACGGAGGGGCCGCGTGCGCGGCCTGTCACACCGCTGGTGAGGTCGGGAATCTTGGTGGGCCTGGGCTGGGTCCCGATCTCACGACCTCGTTCGAAACGTTGGGCGGAGCAGCCGGACTCACGGGATGGCTCACCAATCCGCCGAGCGAAACCATGGCGCCGATCTTCGCGGACGATCCATTGACCGAAAATGAGATCGCTGACCTCGTCGCATTTCTTTCGACAACACCCGCTGACGGGCCCGAAGACCGGTCGGTCGACGGTCTGACAGTCGCCGGAATCGGCGGAGCGGTCGTTCTCTTCGCTGGCCTCGCCCTCGGGTGGCGTGGGACACGACAGACCTACGCCGAGCGCCTGAGGAGCAAGCGATGAACAAGTGGATCCAGGAGTCGGTAGACCCGGGTGCTCGGAAGTGGGAGGAGTTCTACCGCAACCGGTTCCAGCACGACAAGCGTGTCCGGACCACCCACGGTGTGAACTGCACCGGAAGCTGTTCTTGGGAGGTGTTCGTCAAAGACGGCATCGTCACCTGGGAATTGCAGGCGACCGACTATCCCGAACTCGAAGCCGGCCTGCCCCCCTATGAGCCACGGGGCTGCCAACGCGGCATCTCGTATTCCTGGTACCTGTACTCGCCAATCCGCGTGAAGTATCCCTATGCACGGGGCGTGCTGGTCGACATGTACCGACGAGCGCGACGCGAGTGCCACGGCGGTCCGGTGCACGCATGGGCATCAATCCAGAACGACTCCGAGCTCCGGGCGAGCTACCAGAAGGCCCGCGGCAAGGGCGGGTTCCGGCGAATCAGCTGGGACGAAGCGCTGGAGATGGCCGGGGCCTCCGTGGTCCACACCATCGCCGAACACGGCCCCGATCGGGTCGCCGGCTTCTCGCCCATTCCTGCAATGTCACAAGTCAGCTATGCCGCCGGCAGCCGGTTCATGTCCCTCATCGGTGGTGCGGTGATGAGCTTCTACGACTGGTACTGCGATCTGCCACCCGCCTCACCAGAAACCTGGGGTGAACAAACCGACGTACCGGAATCGGCTGACTGGTACAACGCACGATTCATCGCGGTGATGGGCGCGAACCTCAATATGACCCGCACCCCCGACACTCACTTCTTGTCCGAGGTCCGTCATGCCGGGGCCAAGCTCACCGTCTTCAGCCCCGACTTCTCCCAAGTGGCCAAATACGCCGACTGGTGGATTCCGGCCAACGCGGGTCAAGACACGGCGTTCTGGTTGGCGGTCAACCACGTGCTGCTGGCCGAGACCTATCGAGATCGCAAAGTCGAATACTTCCAGAACTACGCGAAGACCTACACCGATCTCCCGTTCCTGGTCGAGGTCGACGGTGGCCGGCCCGGGAAGTACATGCGAGCCGACGAGCTCGACCGCTACCACGACACCGACAACGGTGCCTGGAAGCTTCTTGTGTGGGACGAGGAAGCCCAGGCCCCTCGGATGCCAAACGGGTCGATCGGAGATCGCTGGGCCCACGCCGACAAGGGTCGCTGGAATCTGAAGATGTACGACTCGGTCGTCGGTGCAGAGATCAAACCGACGCTCACCTTCCTCGACGACAACGACGGTTCTGTCGAGATCGAGCTCGAGGTCTTTGAAGCCGGCGACGGCGCCGGCCGGGGCGATGCCACCGTCACACGATCGGTTCCGGTACGCAGGGTCCAAACCGCAGCAGGACCGGTGAACGTAACCACCGTCCACGACCTTCTGATGGCCCGATTCGGTGTGGATCGGGGGCTCCCCGGCTCCGATGCCGGCGGCTACGACGACGAGGATGCGCTCTACACCCCCGCGTGGCAGGAGAAGTACACCGGGATTCACCGAGACAGCGTGATCAAGTTCGCCCGGGAGTGGGCTCGCAATGGTGAGCTCACCGACGGCAAGAACATGATCATCATTGGCGCCGGCGCGAACCACTGGTACCACAACAACCTGCTCTATCGCTCGGGCATCACCGCGCTGTTGCTGACCGGCTCGGTCGGCGTGAACGGAGGCGGGCTCGCCCACTACGTCGGCCAAGAGAAGTTGGTGTGCCACGCCTCCTGGGGTTCGATCGCCTTCGGCCTGGACTGGGGTATGGCGCCCCGTCACCAGAACACTCCATCGTTCCACTACGTGCACTCGGACCAGTGGCGCTACGAGCGCGGGTACCGCGACTACGACGCACTTCCCGACAGCCACCCCGAACGATTCGACCACACCCTCGACCACCAGGCTCGCGCCGTTCGCCAGGGCTGGCTCCCGTTCTTCCCCCAGTTCAAGGAAAACCCGATCGACGTCGTGCGCAAGGCCCGGCGCAGCGGCGCGGAGTCCGAAGCCGACGTCGTCGCCACGATCGTCGATCGGCTGAAGACCGGCGACCTCGAGTTCGCCATCGACGATCCTGACGCTCCGGAGAACTGGCCCCGAACCTGGTTCATCTGGCGCGGCAATGCCATCGGCACCTCGGCCAAGGGCCACGAGTTCTTCATGAAGCACTATCTCGGGACTCATTCGACGGCGATCGCCGCCGAACCCGAAGATCACGGTGTAGCTGAGGTGAAGGTACGCCCGGACGCCCCAATCGGAAAGATGGACCTCGTCGTCGACCTGAACTTCCGTATGGACACCTCGGCGCTGTACAGCGACATCGTGCTGCCGGCCGCCACCTGGTACGAAAAGGATGACCTCAATTCCACCGACATGCACTCCTTCATCAATCCGATGCAGGCTGCGGTGCCACCGTCATGGGAGTCTCGGTCCGATTGGGACATCTTCACTGCGCTGGCCAGGAAGGTGTCCGAGCTTTCCGGCGGCCGCCTCGGCGCAGTCGAGGACGTCGTGATGCAGCCCCTGGCTCACGACACTGAAGACGAGATTTCTCAGAGTGAAGTGGGCGACTGGCGCAGTGGCGAAGTCGATGCCATCCCGGGCAAGACCATGCCGAAGTTCAAGCTGCTCAAGCGGGATTACACCAGGCTCTACGAGCGGATGACCTCGCTGGGAGAAGGGGTCCGTACGAACGGTGTCGGAGCGCATGGCTTGAGAATCCAGGTGGATGATTTCTACGACGAGCTGGCCGGCAAACAGCCCGACGAGCGGTCCCGGGACAATGGCAACGTCGTGCGCCCAGCTCTCATCAAAGCACGGCAGGTCTGCGAAGCGATCCTCGCTCTCGATCCCGCCAGCAACGGAGAGCTCGCTCACAGGGCCTTTGTCGCCGAGGAGGCCAAGACCGGACTGGAGCTGGCTCACATCGGAGCCGGTTCCCGTGATGTTCGGATGAACTTCGCTGCACTCATCGCCCAGCCGCGCAGGATCCTCACCACCCCTACCTGGAGCGGGCTCGTGGCCAAGGGTCGGGCGTACAGCCCCTTCACTCTCAATGTCGAGCACCTGGTCCCGTGGCGAACCCTCACCGGGCGCCAGCATCTGTACCTCGATCACGAGCAGTATCTCGACTGGGGTGAACACCTTCCGGTGTACAAACCTCGCCCCGACCACACGATGTTGTCCGAGACCGAAGAGTCATTGGCCGAGGGCCAGGACGGACGGATGTTCAACTACATCACGCCGCACGGAAAGTGGTCCATTCACTCGACGTACTCGGAGAACGATCGGATGATGACGCTCTCCCGAGGTGGCTATCCGATCTGGATGAACAGCAAGGATGCCGCCGACATGGGCATCGCTGACAACGACTGGGTGGAGCTCTTCAACGACAACGGCGTCTTCGTGCAACGATGCACGGCCTCCTCTCGCATTCCGAGAGGAACAGTCTTCGTCTATCACGCGACCGAGCGCACCGTGGGCGTCCCGATTTCACCCCGACGCAAGACCCGGGCCGGCATGAACAACTCCCTCACCCGAACCCGACTGAAGCCGGTTCTGATGAGCGGCGGGTATGCGCAGTTCACCTACGCCTTCAATTACTGGGGCCCGACCGGTGTCAACCGAGACACCTTCGTCTATGTCCGCCGGATCGACAAGCCGGACTACTGAGAGGAAGAGCGATGAGAGTCAAAGCTCAAATGAGCATGCTGTTCCACCTCGACAAGTGCATCGGCTGCCATACCTGCTCGGTCGCCTGCAAGAACCTGTGGACTGACCGCGAAGGCGCGGAATACATGTGGTGGAACAACGTGGAAACCCGACCCGGCACCGGGTACCCGACCGGTTGGGAAGACCAGGACCACTACAAGGGCGGCTGGCGGCGCGATCGCAAGGGCCGCCTCAAGCTGACCCTCCATTCCCGAGGGGGTGGAGTGGCCAAGGCGTTCTACAACCCCTCGCTTCCCGAACTCGACGACTACTACGACCCATTCACCTTCAAATACGGCGATCTGTTCACCTCACCTCAATCCACCCAGCAACCGACGGCGGTGCCGATCTCCAAGATCACCGGCGATGAGATGGAGATCACCACCGGGCCGAACTGGGATGACGACCTCGGCGGATCCGACATCTATGCGGCCAACGATCCCTCGATGGAGGGCATTGATCATGCGGTTCGTCATCAGATGGAGGAGATCGAGCGGGTTGTCTTCAACTATCTCCCCCGGATCTGCAACCACTGCCTCAACCCGGCGTGTGTTGGTGCCTGTCCCAGCGGCGCAATCTACAAACGAGAAGAAGACGGGGTCGTTCTCGTCAACGAGGACAAGTGCCGCGGTTGGCGCATGTGCGTGTCGGCGTGCCCCTACAAGAAGGTCTACTACAACTGGACAACCGGCAAGTCCGAGAAGTGCATTCTGTGTTTCCCTCGAATGGAAACCGGTCAAGCACCGGCGTGTGCACACTCGTGCGTCGGCCGTATCCGATACATGGGTGTACTCCTCTACGACGCCGACCGCATCGAGCGGATCGCATCGGTCCCCGACGACGAACTCCTCGACGCCCAGCTGGACATCATTCTGGATCCCCACGACCCCCAGGTGATCGAAGCGGCCCTGGAATCCGGTCTTGATGAGGGGTGGATCACCTCCGCTCAGGAATCACCGGTGTACAGGTTCGTGAAGGAGTGGGGCATGGCGCTACCCCTGCATCCGGAGTATCGGACGCTGGCAATGATGTACTACATCCCGCCGCTGTCTCCGGTGATGAGCACGATCGAGAACAACCTCATCAACCTCGACATCCCCGCTGATCGCCACGACTTCGAACTCCTCAATGAGTTGGACAAAGCCCGGCTTCCGATCGAATACCTCGCCAACCTCTTCTCGGTCGGGGACACCGAGCCCATCCGGAAGGTCCTCCGCATGATGCTGACCTTGCGCACGTACAAACGGCGTCAAAGCGTCGACCAGTCGATCGAACAGGACACTCTCGATCTCCTCACCGCTGCAGGGCTCGATGAGACCACGGTCGAGGCGATCTACAGGCTGACCACGATTCCGACGATCGATGAGCGGTTCGTCTTTCCTCCCTACCACCGAGAGATGTCCATCGAGGAGCTCAACGATCCGCTCAACGCCAAGGGTGAAACCGGGTTC
>JBLYYW010000408.1:0-19128 GCA_048550155.1 Acidimicrobiales bacterium
CTGCGATGAATCGAGAGGCAAGAATCGCCGGCTTCAGCGAACAGGGTCGCGAGTTCGTTGATCTCGTCCGGGCCGGTCATGACAAGGCAACCGAAATCTTCGAGCGTGTGATGTTCTCTGCCGCCCTGGGAGTCGTGAATCTCTGCTGGCTGGTCGTCCCTCAGGTCGTGGTCATCGGTGGGGGATTGGGCCGCAACATCGATCTTGTCGCTCCGATCCTGCGCCGTGTCCTCGATGAACACGGTCCCGCAGCATCACTGACTACCCGAATCGTCGTCGCAGGACTTGGAGACGATGCTGCCCTTTCGGGTGCGGCGGCATGGTGGTCGGCGGTAGGAAGAGAGTGAACATGGACAACGAACATCCCGAGATTCACGTTGAGACGGTCGAACCAGAGCGGTGGGCCGCGCGAGCGGCCGACGTGACTGCCGCCGAACTGACCTTGGCCCTGCGGAAGCGTCCGCGGGCGACCCTGGCGGTGAGCGGGGGACGTTCCCCGCGTGCCTACTTCCAGGAACTCTCCACGCGCAATGTTCCGTGGGACCGGATCACCATTCTGCAGGTCGACGAGCGTGAGGTTCCCGAGGGATCACCCGAGAGAAACCTCACCGATCAAATCGAGAGCTTCGGTGATCTCGATGCACACTGGCTCCCGTTGCCGGTATCGGCCGCCGACGACCCCCGGGCACTCAAGGCATTTGTCGAAGACCTCACCAACGATGCGGGCGATCCACCGGTCATCGACGTCATCCACCTCGGGCTCGGCGATGACGGCCATACGGCTTCGCTTGTGCCCGGCGATCCCGTTCTGGAGGAACGACACCACGTGATCGCCAGGACTGCGCTCTACAACGGAACCCACCGGCTCACCCTCACCGAACCGGTTCTCAGCCGGGCAGGTCTCATCCTTTGGCTGGTCTCGGGACCGAACAAGGGCGAAGCGGTTCAGCGGCTTCTCGCCCGAGACCCTTCGATCCCGGGAACCATGGTGAATGCCGAGCGGCAGGTTCTCGTGGCAACCCCCGACGTCTTCGGGATCACAAGACCGCACTGAGCGTGACCGAGGTCGCATTCAGCGATCCCGGTGAGGTGCCGAACAAGGAGACGACGTCCCCGCGCGGGGGTGCCCGCCGCTCCGTGGCACTCGGCACATCACCAACAACTCGACCCCACGTGTCGGGCAAGAGGTGATACGTTGCCGAACCCCCTCCCAGTAAGCGACTTCAATGCAACTCTCATCCACCCGGCGTCGTCCCCCACGACGTCGGGTCTCTTCATCTCCTACGCGGTCTCGCGATCACAACGCAGCGCGGTCGCGTCCCGATGGCTCGCACCCGCTAGCCGATTCCGACCTCGGTGGTCGACCGGACATGATCGGCCGGACCGCGCTCGACGCCCGGGTGCTCTCAGGCGATTCGGTCATCGGCGAGATGGTCTCAGCGGTTCGGACCTGGCTCGCTGAGCAGACTCCAACCGTTGTCTCTGTCGGCAAGCGGGCAGGCCGGTGGGTCTTCGGCCAGTTCGGCACCCTCTCTCGGATCTCGGCCCGTCCCGCCGCACGCGCCCGGTTGGCGTCGGCCCACACGATCCGTCGGCAACCAATGGTGGTACGGGTCGTGCTGGTTCCGTTGGCGTCGTTCTTCGTCGCCCTCGGCGTGGCCCTTCAAATCACCTCCGGACTGGGTGTTGGCCCCGGAGACATGGTTGCCAGCGGTCTGTCGTCGGCAACCGGTCTCAGCTTCGGTGGCGCCGCAGTGTTGATGTCGGGGGCATTGGCTCTGGCGGGGACACTGCTCGGCCGGGCGCCGCGCCTTGCCACATTGATCAACGTGGGCATGATCGCCGTCCTGGTCGACGTGTTCCTTCCGTTGGTCGAAGTCGAGGGTGACTTCCTGACCCGCTTGCTCCATTTCGCCGTCGGACTCTGGTCGGTCGGCCTGGGCATCGGTTGCCTGCTCCATGCCCGACTCGGAGTCGGAACCCACGAGGCGCTGAGTCTGTCTATCTCGGACCGCACGGGGATTCCCCCTCGACAAGTCCGCCGGGCACAGGAGCTCACCTGGATCGTTCTCGGTGTCGCTCTCGGTTCACAGTTCGGGATCGGAACGGTGCTGGTCGCGCTGTTCATCGCACCCTCGATCAGCGCCGGTGTGAGCACCGTCGGAAAGGCACTGACCGCCCTGGCGACTGCGGTTGAGGCACCCGAGGTCGATGCTCACGTCGCCGACGTGGGCTTCTGAGCTGACGGGTCGGACCCTCGCCGGGGTCAGACCCCTCGGTTGGCCCTAAACTCGCGGGGTGAGCAAGCGGTACCTCGTGCAGACGTTCGGCTGCCAGATGAACGAGCACGACTCTGAACGCATCGCCGGTCTGCTCGAGTCCGACGGCTACGCCGAGACCACCGATCAGGCCGAAGCCGACGTGATCGTGGTGAACACCTGCTGTATTCGTGAGAATGCCGACAACAAGCTGTACGGCACGCTCGGAAACATGAAGCAGCTCAAGGAGGAGAACCCAGACCTCCAGATCATGGTCGGTGGTTGCCTGGCGCAGAAGGATCGAGAGCTCATCCAGCAGCGGGCCGGTCATGTCGATGTGGTGTTTGGAACCCACAACGTGCACCGGGCGACCGAACTGTTGAATGATGCCCGCTCCAACGGCCCACTCACCGAGATCTGGGACGAGGCCGATCCCGACGATGCGTTTGCGTCGGCGCTGCCGGCCCGGCGCGAGCTCGATTACGCCGCCTGGCTCACAATCCAGGTTGGCTGCGACAACTCGTGTGCGTTCTGTATTGTTCCCGCAGTCCGGGGACAGGAGATCAGCCGGAGCCCCGAAGACATCGTGGATGAAGCCGAACGACTCGCAGCTGATGGCGTCACCGAGATCACTCTGCTGGGTCAGAACGTCAACTCCTACGGACGCGACCTTGCGTTGGCCGCCCGACGGTCGGGCGACACCGGGGTGAGGATTCGGCCCGCGTTCGCCGAGTTGCTCCGTAACGTTGGTGCGGTCGAGGGGATTCGCAGGGTGAGATACACCTCACCCCACCCCAAAGACATGACCACAGAGGTGTTCGAAGCTATGGCGGAAACAGCCGAGGTCATGCCACACCTGCACTTTCCACTGCAGTCAGGGTCGGACCGGATCCTCAAGGCCATGCACCGCGGCTATACCGCAGAGCGATTCCTCACCAAGCTCGAACAAGCCCGGGCCACCATTCCCGACTTGGCGGTGACAACCGACATCATTGTGGGCTTTCCCGGTGAAACCGAGGACGACGTTGCACAGACTCTGGAAGTCGCTGCGGCCGCCGTGTTCGACAGTGCCTTCACCTTCGTCTACTCGCCCCGGCCCGGAACCGAAGCAGCCGAACTGGTCGACCAGTTCTGCGATCCCGATGAGGTGAAGGATCGCTACGCCCGCCTCAGAACCGTTATCGAACGCAGCGCCCTGGAGAAGCAGCGAGGACGCGTCGGGATTGTGGAAGAGGTGATCGTTGAAGGCCCGTCGAAGAAGGATCCATCCAGGCTCTCGGGGCGTACCGGCCAGAACAAGCTGGTCCACTTCGAGCGGCCCGATGGCCCGCTTCGTCCCGGCACCTACGCCAACGTTCGCGTGACCGAGGGACACACGCAGTACCTCATGGGTGAGTTTGTGGAGGTCACGGCCAGGGCCACCCACCGCACGCGCATACCCGTGCTGTGACAGCGTTCCACTTCACGGTGCCAGTGGGCAGCGAACCTCGGGTGGTTCAGAACCGGCTTGCCGAGGCTTCCAAGGACCCTTACCAGTTCGTGAGTCTGTTCACGGCATCCCCGGACTACATCGATGCCGAGGTGGCCGAGGGCAGAAACGGTGTCTGGCGGGTGCGCGTTGACGGGCCGAAGTTCAGGAGCAAGGGAACCACGGTGGTGCGGGCCCACCCCACCGGTGGGTCCGAGATCGATATCCAGATCGACCTACAGGGCAGGGGACTGCTGGGCCTTGCAGGCCCGCTCCTCGGTGTGGCCACTGGCAAACTTCAGGACGAAGCCACTCGGGCCCTCCAAGACGAATTCGGCCAGCCATAGCAACTCTCAGGCTCGATCGACCTGTGGGTCGCTCTTATCCGGTGTTGCGCATGCCGGCGGCGACGCCGTTGACGGTCAGGAGGAGCGCCCGACGGACGTCGGGGTCCATACCGTCTCCACCGGCGGCCAGGGTTTCGGTGGATGCCTGGGCTCGTGACCGTGCGAGCAGATCGACCTGAAGCACGTGGAGCGGGTCGAGATAGAACGCCCTGGTTTGCAGCGTCCTCGTCAACACCGGAAGGTCCCCGAGGATCTCCCGACCGGTGAGCGCTCGTATCTCTGCCACGGTTCGGGCGTGCTCGGTCCTCACCACCTCAAAAAGATGCTTGTGGTCATCCCTGACCAGGACATCTACGTAACGTTGGGCGATGCCCAGGTCGGTCTTGGCCAACGTCATCTCGACGTTGCTGAGGAAGGTTCGGAGGAACCGCCAGTTCCCGAACATCTCATGCAACACGTCGCCGTGACCGGCTTCCCGCACGGCCGCGAGCCCGCTTCCTACCCCAAACCAGCCGGGGATGATCTGCCGGCTCTGGGTCCAGCCGAACACCCACGGGATCGCCCGCAGATCATCGATGCTCGTGCCTCCACCTGATCGGCGAGCGGGTCGCGAGCCGATGTTCAGAGCTCCCAACTCTTCGACCGGGGTGGAGGTCTGGAAATAGCTGGGCAGCGACGGATCTTCCACGAACGCTCGATAGGCCGCAAACGCCGCGTTCGACATCGATTCCATTACCTCTGACCACACCGCAAGCCGTTCCGGATCGTGGCGTGGCGTCTGTCCGGCCACCGTGGCCTCCAAAACGGCGGCCAGGGCGAGGTCGAGGTTTCGGTGGGCGATGTCGGGCTGGCCGTACTTGTCGGCGATCACCTCACCCTGTTCGGTGATCTTCAGTTCTCCATCCACCACACCCGACGGCTGACTCAGGATCGCCTCGTTGGTTGGGCCGCCACCCCGACCGACCGAACCACCTCGACCGTGGAACACTCGCATCCTCACGTTGTGGGTCTGAGCCACGGTCCGGATCGCACGTAGTGCCTTGTGGATCTCCCACTGGCTGGTTGTGATGCCACCGTCCTTGTTGGAGTCGGAGTACCCCACCATTACTTCCTGCACCCCGCCGCGCAGTTCTACGATCCGCCGGTACGAAGGAATTCGCAACAACTGGTCGAGGGTTTCGGCGATGCCGCGAAGGTCGCCGATGGTCTCGAACAATGGCACGAACCCGATTCGGGCTACGCCGGCAGAGAGATCGACAAGACCGACCTCGCGGGCCAACAGCACCGGCGCCAGAATGTCGTCGACTCCCTCGGTCATCGAGATGATGTAGCTCCGGGCGATCTGGTCGCCCTGCTCGTCCATGAGCAGCCTCAACGTGCGGAACAGATCGAGCGCATCGCGTTCCTCCAACGGTGTACCGGGAGGAGCGAGAGGCCGTCGGCTGTTCAGCTCGGCGGTGAGAAGCGCGATCCGGCCGGCCCGTTCGGGCGGATAGGTGGTTCCCGACGCAACGAACAGCCGCCCCAGGGATTCATGGTGGCGAACGGTGTGCTCACGGATGTCGAGGGTGGCCAGGTGGAACCCGATGGTGGCCACCTGGCGGCGCACTCGGGCCAAGCGACCGTCGGCCAGCAGTTGGCCGCCGTTGGCCCGAAGGGACCGATCGAGCAGGTGAAGGTCTGCTTCGAGTTCGGCAGGACGGTTGTAGCGGCGCAGGCCGGCAGGGGTGCGGGCCGCCTCGTTCAAACGCTGGATCATCACCGCGAGCCGCAGCCGGTACCACTCGCCGTCATTGATGCGTCCGATCCGTGCGAACACGTCGGCAAAAGTCTCCCGGTCTGCCTCTACCGCAGCGATCAGTTCATCGCTGACCGGCCGGATGACCTCGGTGGGGGAGAGTTCGGCCCGCAGCCCCTCCAGCTCGTCGTGCAGGATCCGAAGCGCTCGTGATCGTTGCAGCATCACCACGTCACGCGTTGTGGCAGGAGTGACGTTTGGATTTCCGTCTCGATCGCCTCCGACCCAGGAACCGAAAACGACCGGAGCAACGGTGGGATCCAGCGTGTTTCCAACCGACTCCAACGCAACATCGAGGTCGTCCCACATGTTGGGAAGGCTGCTCCGCACGACCTGCTCCAGGTAGTAGAGAAGTGTGCGTGCCTCATCGAGCGGCTGGGGCTTCTCACGACGGATCTCGTCGGTCTGCCACATTGCATCGATGAGTTCGTCGATACGGCGGTCTATGCGGCGCTTCTCCCAGCTGGTACACCGTTCGAGACCCCGATGTTCCACCAAGCGTGCGATCTCACGAAGTTTGTCCAGCATCGACCTCCGGGAGGCCTCAGTGGGGTGGGCGGTGAAGACCGGCTGGAGTGTCGATCGGCTCAACCCTTCGAGAATCTGGTCGCCGGAAAACCCGCTGTCCAGCAGTTTGGGAACGGTGTCGGAGATCCGCCCGGCGTTCGCCTTGCTCAGGTTGAGATCTTCGATCCGATGCACTTGCTCCACCACGTTTGCCAGGTGGAAGTAGGTCGTGAACGCCCTCACCAGCTTCATCGATTGCACCAGATCGGCGTCGGCCAAGGTCGCGGCCAGGTCGATGCCGGCGCTCTTGTCACCATCGCGGCGCAGCGAACGGGAAAGGATGCGAACCTTCTCCACCAGGTCGAGGAAGGGTTCGCCCTCTTGTCGAGCGATGGAGTGCCCCAGCTGGCGGCCGAGGCGGCGGATGTCGTCTCGAAGCGCTTGATCCTGTTCGTACGGGCTCACGGGGTTGTTATATCCGCCCCCGGTCGCTCACAGGCACCCACGATCCGGCCTCTAGGATTCGGCAGGTGAACGACACCTACACCCACGGTCATCACCGCAGCGTGCTGAAGTCCCACACGTGGAGAACCGCCTCCAACTCGGCCGCCTACTTGTTGCCTCACCTCTTCCCAGAGGCTTCGCTCCTCGACGTCGGGTGCGGCCCGGCCACCATCACCTGCGATCTCGCCACCCGGGTCGGGTCCGTCGTCGGGATCGAGCCGGTTGACGGGATCCTCGAGACCGCAGAAGCGACCAAGGTCGAGTGGGGCGCCGACAACGTGGAGTTCCGGAGCGGTGATGTGTACGCACTGGCGTTCGATGACAACAGCTTCGACGTGGTGCATGCGCACCAGGTGTTGCAGCACCTCAGCGACCCGGTGGCTGCCATCCGGGAGATGGTCCGGGTTGCCAAACCAGGGGGAATCGTTGCAGTCCGAGATGCCGACTATCGCGCTATGAGCTGGTTTCCAGAACCTCCCGGACTCGATCGGTGGATGGACATCTACCAGCAGGTAGCGAGACGAAACGCGGCTGAACCAGACGCCGCCCGTCACCTGCTCTCATGGGCAGCCCAGGCCGGCGTGGAGCGGTCCCGCATCGAGGCGTCGGTGGGGACTTGGCTGTACTGCTCCGAAGTCGAACGGTTGTGGTGGGGGAGGCTGTGGGCTGAACGTTCGGTCAGTTCGGCCTTTGGAACCCAGGCCCTCCGGTACGGGATCGCCACCGAAGAAGACCAGGCCGAGGTTGTGGCCGCCTGGCTGGAGTGGATGGAGCATCCGGCGGCGTGGTTCGTAGTCCCCAACGGAGAACTTCTCATCCGCACATGATGCGGAGCCCAATTGGTGCGTCCTAGGCCACTTCACTAAGTTGCGAATATGGTCGAGTCACGGCGGGCGAGTGCCCCCAGCGAGCCGCTCGCTGCACGGCGATGGCTGCTCATCCCCAGTATGTTGCTGGGACCAGAGTCGTGGATCGATGTCGCAGATGTTCTGAACGATCTGAAACAACAACCCTTTCTCGCTGATCCTTCACCCGTCGGATGCCAGACCGAGGACTTCCTGTCGCCATGGCTGGAAGATGTGCTCAGCGTGCTGCCTGATCCACCTGACCCGCAGGATGCGATGGCAACCCACGCACCGCTATTGGTCATCGCCGGCCACTCTGCGGCGTGCCCCCGCCTCTTGCTTGTCGCGGAGGAGGCGATGGCGCGAGGCCACCGGGTTTCGACCGTGATTTTGGTGAACGGGCGGGTGCCGATTGATGGTTTGTCAGCCACCGAACTCGATCCACCGCTCGGTCGTCTGCTCGACAAACTCACGCGTCCCGATGATCACGTGCCGCCCTGGCATCGCTGGTGGGGTTCGATGATCGAGGACATGCTTCCTGACGAATCGTCCCGCCAGCGGGTCTTCGCCGAGGCTCGCCCCATCCCGAGGGCATTGTTCGATCAAAAAGTTCCGGCCCCCCGCTTGCCCGACGACGTGGGGCTGGCGTTTTTGGCGATGGGGGACATGTATGCCCCCAGCATGGATGAGGCTCGCGAGCAGGGGTGGGCGGTCGCCCGGCTCGATGGCGAACACTTGCACCAGGTGGTCAACCCTGTCGCAGTGGCGTGCACGATGATGGCACTGGTCTCTCAGGCCGTCACGTGATCAGCGTGGGCGATTGCACGTAGTGCGTCGTCGACCAGGGCAGGGGACAGGGCATCGAGCCAGATGATCCGCGGATCCCGCCGAAACCAACGCTGTTGGCGGCGCGCGAATCGTCGCGTACGCGACTTCGCTTCTTCGACGGCTTCCTCGAGAGTCAACTGTCCGTCCAGATGCCGGCGGAGCTCGCGATACCCCAGCGCTTGACCAGCCGACCTCGAAAACGGCTGGCGTAGATCGGCGACCTCGTCGAGAAAGCCGGCAGCTATCTGGCGATCGAACCGCTCGTTGATCCTGGCATCCATCGTGTCGCGGTCGATCTCGAGTCCCAGCTGCACGTAGCGCGTGGGTGGATAGGCATCGACACCGGGGCCGAAGGAAGAGAACGGTCGACCGCTGCCGATCGTGACCTCGAGGGCGCGGATGATCCGGCGCCGATTCCCCGATTCCATCTTGGCGGCCGCTCGGGGATCGAGCTCGGAGAGGCGGGCATACAGAACCGACGTGTCGGGCTCGGTGTCGAGCTCGGAGGCCTCTTCGGGGAACTGAGGCGGGGTCTCGAAGTTGTCCACGATCGAGCGCACGTAGAGGCCGGTGCCGCCAACCAGGATGGCCCGGTCTCGGGCAGTCTCGATGGCTGCGAGCGCACTGTGTGCGAGAGCCTGGAATTGCGCCATATCGAAGTCTTCGCCGGGATCCACCACATCGATCAGATGGTGAGGGATCCTGGCCTGTTCTTCCTTCGTTGGTTTGGCCGTTCCGATGTCCATGCCTCTGTAGACGGCCATCGCATCGGCGGAGACGATCTGGCAATTCCCGAGCCGTTGCGCCACTTGGGTCGCCAGGCCTGACTTGCCACTGGCGGTAGGTCCGACAATCACGAGTGGGGCGGCCTCGGATCGATCCGCTGCCCGGGTCACGAGATCCATCCGAGCAAGAGCCCGGTAAGGGTGTAGTGGTCCAAGGCCACGATGTTCGGATCAGACCCGTAGGCCTCGTAGAAGCCGAACACCGCTTCCGCCCCGAGTGTCTCGTGAATGCTGTGCTGAAGTACGGCCAGGTCGAGATGATGGTCTCCGACCAGTCCGAAGGCGCCGCTGATGCCGGTCACCTCACCTTCGTTCATGAGCAGCCGATCGATGGTGAGCGCTCCCACCAGACACACCGATGTGGCGATCTGATCGCAGCGGACCCCACCGGCCTCCCAGAAGGAAAACAGTCGTTCGACGTCATGTCGGCAATATGGATCGGGGAGATCAGCGGGTTCCACCACACCATGGTCCAGGCGTGCTCGGATCAGAGCGCCCACGTCGGTCGGATCGGCGCCGTGCGGAACCACCGATCGATGGATTGTGGCGAGCCCGCGACCCAGAGCACCCGGCAGACCGGGGAGGTCACCGTGCAGGTCGGGTCGATCGGCCGGATCTCCACCAGTCGATCCTCCCAACGACATCTCGATCGCAGCCGCGACATCGCGGTTGAAGGCATCGAAATCGGTGGGCACGATCAGAGCGTAGGAGGCAAACGCCGTACACTGGTGGGGCGTGACTCTTCTCAGCAAACACCACGGCCTCGGGAACGACTTCCTGGTCGCCGTGGAACCTCAGCAGGCACTCGATCCCACCGATGCGTTGGCGTGGTGCGATCGTCGGCGAGGAATCGGCGCTGACGGGCTGATCGCCGCCGAGCCGCTGTCGGCCGACCGCTCCCTGTGGTCGATGGTCTTGTGGAATGCCGATGGCAGCCGGGCAGAGATCTCGGGCAACGGGATCCGATGTCTGGCCCAAGCCATCGTCATGCGGGCTGGCCTCGAGGGTCCCCAATCCCTGAATATTCGGACCGACGGTGGCATGCGGCAACTGGAGATATGGCCCGACCGGCGAAGCGGAGTCCATCGCGCCAAGGTGTCGATGGGTGCTGCCGCGGCGGGCGGTGCCCCCTACGACAAATGGGAGTTGTTCGGGCTCGAACCGATAAGGCAACAGACCGTCACCATCGGCAATCCGCACCTGGTGGTCGAAATCGACGATCCCGAGTTGATTGATCTCGCAGCCATCGGCCCCGAAATCGAGACCAGCTACGACGAAGGCATCAACCTTCATCTCATCCGCATCGAAGATCCTTCCACTCTCTCGCTGTATGTGTGGGAACGAGGCGCTGGCATCACCCAGGCGTGCGGTTCGGGCGCTTCCGCGGCCGCATGGGCAACAAATCAGTGGGGCCTCACCGATAGTTCGGTTACTGTCAGGCAGCCCGGTGGCGACGCGGTCGTCGATCTCACCGCCGACGAGGTGTTCCTGACCGGACCCACTACCTACGTTGCTTCCATCGACGTGCCTGACTGAACGTGCCTTCTCCCGAACCATCCCAGAACGACACCCCGATCGAACCCGGCGAGAGCACGGGCGGTGCTATCGGCGACGACCCCAGGGACACGTACCCGCCAACCGAAGGGTCGTGGTGGGACCAAGCCGATGATGGCGATGGCTGGAGTGACACCGACAACGGACCAGCCGAAGAGGAGGAGACGCACCGAGGAGCGTTCGGTGACTACGGAGGTGAGATTCGAGGCGGTTTCCTCGATCGAGCGTTCCGGGAGCGAATCATCGTGGTGGGAATGGCTCACAGCGGGATGGACCCTGCGGTCGCCGAGGCCAGCCTCGACGAACTCGAACTCCTGGTGGATACCGCCGGAGCCGACGTCGTGACCCGCATCATGCAACGTCGTGATCGACCCGATCGTGCAACCTTTGTGGGCAAAGGCAAGGTGCAAGAGATCCTCGAGGCGGCGTTGGAAAACGACGCCGACACCGTGGTCTTTGACGACGAACTGACCCCTGCCCAGGGCTTCAACCTCGAGAAGATCCTCGGCCGCACTGCACTCGACCGCACCGCAGTGATCCTCGACATCTTTGCCCAGCACGCAACTTCAACCGAAGGGAAGACCCAGGTTGAGCTGGCCCAGCTTCGGTACAACCTGCCCCGACTGCGCGGCAAGAAATCGTTCAGCCAGCAGGCCGGTGGAATCGGAACCCGAGGGCCGGGCGAGACCCAGCTCGAGGTCGACCGCCGCCGTCTGGTGCGACGAATCCACAAACTGGAGCGGGACCTCAAAGGGATTTCGGCCCGGCGACAGAACCAACGCAAAGCGCGGCATCGGTCGCCGTACTCGGTGGTGTCGATCGTCGGATACACCAATGCCGGCAAATCCACGTTGCTGCGGTCTCTCACCGGCGCTGATGTGAAGGTCGAAGACCAGCTCTTCGCCACCGTCGACCCCACCACCCGCAAGCTGCGGCTTCCCGGCGGTGAGCGGATCCTGCTCACCGACACCGTCGGGTTCGTCAAGAAGCTACCCCACACGCTGGTCGAAGCGTTCAAGTCGACTCTCGAAGTCGCGGCATCGGCCGATCTGCTGGTCCACGTGGTCGACGGAGCCGGTCCCGATCCTGACGCCCACATCATGGCGGTTCGCCAGGTGCTGGAAAGCATCGGCGCGGGAGAAGTCGAACAACTCCTTGTGTTCAACAAGCTCGACGCGTCCGAAGAGGTCAAGCGCCTGGTCGACCTCAACCCCGGCTCGGTCGGAATCTCTGCCCAGACCGGTGAAGGCCTGAACGAGCTGCTGCTCGCCATCGGTGATCGATTGCGATCGACCTCCGAGGTGTTCGAGCTCGCCGTGCCCTTCAGCCGGGGCGACATCGCTGCGTCACTACATCGCGAAGGCGAGGTGCTCTCCGAATACACCGATGCCGACGGGATGCGCTACACAGCCCGCCTCGCCGCCGACTCTGCCTCACGTTTGGAGGAGTGGATTGTCCGTCACTGATGCTCTGGGTTCGACACCCTTCGAGCCGCCGCCCTATCCCTACGATCGTCTCGACGACATCAAAGCCATCGCGGCGAAGCACCCACATGGGGGAGTCAACCTGAGTATCGGCGCCCCCAGCGACCCGCCGCCCAAGGCAGTCATCGAGGCGATGTCGACGTCCAACGCCGAACGGGGCTACCCGCCGTCGATCGGGTCCGAGCCGTTTCGCTCGGCCGGCGCTCGATGGCTGAACAATCTGGTCGGCAGCGAACTCTCCGGTGACGATGTGCGGGCCACCGTCGGTTCGAAGGAGTTCGTGGCCGGGCTACCGCACTGGCTCAAACTGCGCCGCCCCGATCTGGACACTGTGCTGTACCCGGCGGTCAGCTACCCCTCCTACGCCATGGGGGCGACGCTGGGTCACTGTCGCGCAGTAGCTGTACCGGTTGATGAGAGCTGGCGGTTGAGACTGGACGCGATCGACCCCGCCGACGCTGCACGTGCCCTCTGTCTGTGGATCAATTCACCCGGCAACCCGACTGGTGCGATTGAGAACCTCGAAGCCGCAGCGACCTGGGGACGGGCCAACAAGGTGCCCGTGTTCTCCGACGAGTGTTACATCGAGTACACCTGGGACACCCCGCCGGCCAGCATTCTTCAGCACGGCACCGATGGCGTCATCGCGGTCCACAGCTTGTCCAAGCGGTCCAACCTGGCTGGCGCCCGGGCCGGTTTCTACGCCGGTGATCGTGAACTCGTCCGCTATCTCGGTGAGATTCGACAACACGGAGGTTTCATGGTGCCGGGACCGATGCAGCACGCGGCGGTTGCTGCTTTCGGCGATTCCGAACATGTTTCTGTCCAGCGCAATGTCTATCGCTCCCGGATGGAGCGGATGATCGCAGTGCTGCTTGAACGTATCGGGGTGCAGGTCCCGATGCCCGAGGGTGGATTCTATCTTTGGGCTCCGGCCCCCGACGGCGACGCATGGGCGTTCGCTGAGCTGCTGGCGTCGGAACTGGGCATCATCACCAGCCCGGGTGAGTTCTATGGCGATGCGTCGCCTGGTTATGTGCGCATCGCCATGGTCACCGATGTGGACTGACGTGCCAGCCCGCTTCGATCATGGGCTGACCCGTAGCACCTGGTCTTGACCGCCACCGTTGCTGGTGGTGAGGTACAACGAGCCGTCGGGCCCTTCGGCGACGGCCCGCAACCTGCCGTACTCGCCGCTGATGAGCTGGCGCTGACCTCGATAACGACCGTCCTCGGTGAAGAACAAGACCCGTAGGCTTCGGTTCTTGAGTGCGGTGACGGCCAGCCCGTTCCGCCACGAGCCCCAGCTGCCGTCGCTCAGGAAGGCACCGTCGGCCAAGGCCAGCGTCGGTGCTCCGGTCGACCACGCCGCCGAAACGGCAGTCGGGAATTCGACGAGGTCGGTCATCGGAACCGATTCGTTGTAGCCCGGTACCGGATTCCAGCCGTAGTTTCCTCCGGGCACGATCCGATTGACTTCGTCATCCCGTGAAGGGCCGTGCTCGACTGACCAGACCTCGGCGGTGTCTGGGTGAATGGCAATGCCCTGAACGTTGCGATGACCGAACGACAGGACCCGCGCCGTGTTGGGGTTCGCCGATCCGGAGAAGGGGTTGGTTGGCCATCCGTCTCCAGTGGAGCGGTCTACCCGTAAGGTCTTGCCGCCGAGGCTGCCAAGGTTCTGCGGGAGCGAACCCACCGCAGAATCTCCGGTGCCCACGATCAAGGCTCCCGCGCTGTCGATCTCGAGCTGACAGCCGCCATGACGACCGCCACCGATCGGCAAGCCGCCCACGAGAGGATCGTTGGCTCGGGTCGCGGTGGTGCCGACCAGGTTCCATGCAATGACCTGGATCTCGCGAGGTGAGGTGTGGCCCTGGCAGGTATAGAACCGGCCATTCGAATCGAAGTCCGGATCGACAACGATGCCCATCAAGCCGGTTTCGCCTGACGCAAACAGATCGGACAGGTCGGCGTCGATGTTTGAACGGGCACCATCGGACGAGATCACCGACAACCTCCCGAAACGTTCGGTGGCCAGCAGCCTGCCGTCGTTCAGTGGGGCGACCCCCCACGGGATCGAAAGGCCCGAAGCCACCTGGCTCACGCTTGGAGCTGGGGGTGGAGCGAAGCGGTTCCGGTACTCCACGCCGTTCATGATCGGGTCGATCAGCTGGACAGGCGATGCACCGGAGCGGACTTGGCCGGCCCAGTACTCCAGACCGGCAGCATCGGGGGCTCGCTGCAACAATCCGAGATAGATGGTCGAGACGACTACTTCAGGATTTCGGCGATTCTGATGTTCGGGTGACTCGCTCACTGCGGCAACAAAGCCAGGAACCGTGATACGACCCGCAGCGATTTCACCGGTCCAGTAGTCGAGACCAGCCTGGTCCGGTGTCCGGCCGAGGACCCGGCCAAAAACAGCTTCCACGATTTCGGCGTCGGTTGAAGCCGACGTGAGCGCACCGAACTCGGCACCATCGAGGAATGCCTCGGCAACCTGTTCCAACGTGGAACCCTCCCGCAGCTTCCCGGTCCAGAATCGGAGCCCGGCAGCATCGGGCCGCCGTCCGAGGACGCTGAAGTAGAGCCTCGCCACCGGGGCGACTGACCCGCCGAACTCCTCAGATGCAACAAACGCGTTGTACACCTCGGCCGGACTGGATCCGCCCCGAAGTCGGCCTGACCAGAACGCCAGGCCTGCTGCGTCAGCGGTGCGACCGAACACGTCTTGGTACACCTGCTCGACGAGCAACTCGTCGGTGGCAAACCGTCCCTCGACCTGCCCCTCTGCGGATGCGGGCGGAGCACAAACCGCAAGCACTGCGATCACGACCAGGAGGGAGAGGAGCCCGCGGCCGATAGCGGGTGGGTGGAGTCGGACCATGAGAGGCGAACGTACCAAAGCGACGTTGCCGAGTGGCTTCACCACCAATGCCCAGGCGGGGTGTTCAGTCGTTTCCGGTGACGAGTGCGTGGATCCCGGCGAAGGTGCGATCGATGCTGTCCCGGTGGAGGTGCTCGTTCTCGGTGTGGGCAACCAGCGGATCACCTGATCCGAAGTTGGTGGCGGGGATTCCCAGCTCGGCGAAGCGAGCGACGTCGGTCCAGCCGAGCTTGGCAGTCTTTGGTCGGCCGTGGGCGAGCCGGGCCAGGATGGGGTGGTCCAACGAGGGCGGGCACGCTGAGGTGCGGTCGACCAGCTCGATCTTGTCATCGGAGTCCACGAAGTCGTCGATGAATCCCAAGAACCACCGTTCGGCTTCATCGGCGGTTCGATCGGGGGCGTAGCGGTGATGCACGGTGATCGTCGCGTTGTCGGGGACAACGTTGCCAGCGTGACCCCCTTCGACCCCGACGGCCTGAACCGAGTCGATGAATTCGCACCCATCGAGTACAGGTCGCCGCGGCTCGTACGCGCCCAGGTGGCTCAGGAGCGGACCGGCCCGGTGAATGGCATTGCGGCCCATCCACGGGCGCGCGGTGTGAGCCCGGGCACCGTGCAGGATGATCTTGAATCTCAACGCCCCCTGACAACCCGCCTCGATATGACCATCGGTCGGCTCACCGAGAATCGCACAGTCGGCTTCCAGGAGCTCGGGAGCGGTGGCGATCAACTCGCCGAGACCGCTGTGGACCTGGGCCACTTCTTCTCGGGCGTAGAACACGAACGTGAGGTCCATCACCGGCTCCGCCACGGTGCGGGCGATCTCGTGAAACACGGCCAGACCCCCCTTCATGTCGGCCGAACCCAGGCCGAACAAGGTGTCGCCATCGATCCGAGCCACTCCGTTGCCGTGGGCTGGAACGGTGTCGGTGTGGCCAGCGAGGATCAACCGATCCGGCCTCCCGAGATCGGTCCGTGCGACGAGGTTGTCACCGACACGATCGACGGTGAGCCACGGCAATGGCTCGAGATCTGCCTGCAACCAGGCGACGAATGCCTGCTCCTCGAAGCTCACCGAGGCGATGTTGACAAAGGCGGCGGTCTTGGCGAGCAGATCGGTCACGGGATCAGAGGATAGGAGGCCCCGGGCCGCCGGCCGTCACCGGACCGATCGTGAGGGCTCGACCAAAACGAACGAACCGGAGCCGAAGCCCCGGTTCGTGAGTCGGACATCCCCCTCCCGACTGGCCAAAGGATATCAACTTGTGTCGGATGACACAATTGGGACGGAGTGTTTGGTTTCGCTCAGAGCCGCCGCATCACGGTGACGACCCGCCCGAAGATCTCGACGTCGTCGGGTGCGAACGGCATCGGAGACAGCTCGTGATTGGAGGGAAGCAGGATGATCTGTTTGGTCTCGGTATCGACGCTGTAGGTCTTGATTGTCGCCTCATCG
This sequence comes from Acidimicrobiales bacterium, assembly GCA_048550155.1. Taxonomy (GTDB): domain Bacteria; phylum Actinomycetota; class Acidimicrobiia; order Acidimicrobiales; family SZUA-35; genus JABDIY01. Next base: position 16,725 of record JBLYYW010000408.1, read on the forward strand.
CCGGGGATCCCGGCAACCACGACGTCACCGGTCTGGGCGGTGTTCTGCACGTTGGCGATCACAAAATCTCCATCGAGAATTCCGGCCTCGATCATGGAATCACCCTTGACCCGCAGCATGAAGAGGTCGCCCTCGCCGGTGAAATCGGCCGGCACCGGGAGGCTTTCTTCAATGTTCTGAGCTGCGAGAACGTCGGTTCCCGCCGCGACGTCGCCAACCAGGGGGACATGCCGCATGGGGCGACGTTCCACGTCGACCGCCCCTGTGGCTGAATCCCAGTTGACCCGCAGACCCCGCGGGGTGGAGGGGTCGCGGGTGAGGAAGCCCTTTTCTTGCAGGTTGTTGAGATGGGTGTGAACCGTGGACGACGAGCGCATACCCACGTATTTACCGATCTCGCGAACCGAGGGCGGATACCCGTTGTCCTCCATGAACGCCTCGATGAACTCGAGAATCGCTCGTTGGCGACCGGTGAGTTGGTGCTCTGATGCCGACATAACCCCAGTATGGCACGAAAAAGCGCACATTTGTTCGTTTTTTCTCAGCTTCGGGGGTTGCCGGGAACAACTGTTCGGTCTAGGTTCCTCTTCCTGCCCCGATCGAACGATCGTTCGGGTCACTTGCCTCACATTGTCACACCCCCCGGGGAGGATGAACACCATGGTTGCACTACTCACTTCCGATCCAATCTTCGCCCTGCCTCTCCGCCCCGATGAACTATCGGAGGCACCCCTCGCCCGTCGGTCCCGGCCGCGTCATCTGCACGCGGTTCCCGCCCCCAAGCCTGCTCCCGGTGCCATGTCGCCCGGGGCCGACGCCGGCAGTTCTGCAGCACAGACGAATTCGGCAGCGCCGATCCTGTCGAGCACCGAGATCACCGGCCTCGCAGTTGTTGTGGTGTTGGCGGTGATCTTCGTCGGATCGTTCGCTTCCATCCAGGCACCACCAGCACAGTCAACCTGGGCCGAGGTCAACGGGTCCTCGGTTGTGGTCGCGCCGGCCGACGCCGGCGAGAGGGTGCTTCTCGTCAAGCCAGGAGACACCCTCTGGGGTATTGCCGGGAGGCTCGCTCCCGACGCTGATCGACGCGAGGTCGTTCAGATCCTGGCCGATCGGAACGGCGGATCCACCATCTGGGCAGGTCAGGGCCTCGTGATCCCTTCCTCGTTGTCAAATCTGTAGGAAACAGAAGGCGATTCGCCCGATCGGCGTACGATTGGGTGAGTGAAGTGCCGCCAGTGTGATGCGCCCGACACCAGGGTCATCGACTCCCGAACCACCGAGGATGGTTCGGCGGTTCGCCGCCGACGTTCCTGTCCGGTGTGCGAATTTCGCTTCACAACCTTTGAACGCTCCGAAGAAGCCCCGATGCAGGTGCTGAAACGCAACGGGGACCGGGAACTGTTCCAGAAGTCGAAGGTCCGAAGTGGTATCGAGCATGCCGTGAAAGGCCGACCGGTCACTTCAGAGCAGGTTGCGACAATCGTCGCACGCGTGGAAGATGTTGCCAGAACGGCCGGATCGCCGATCGATACCCATGCGGTTGGCGAAACCGTGCTCGATTCGCTCAAGGAATTGGATGCGGTCTCTGCGATGCGATTTGCAAGCGTCTACAAACACTTCCAAGATCTGGCCGATTTCGAGCGCGCAGCATCGGAGCTGTCAGAGCCCTGAGCGAGGTTCAATCGGTAGCACCCGCAGAGGAATCCCGCTCGACGTTCCACGGATTCACGATCTCTCCAGCGGTTGCGTACGTCTCGGAAAACCTGATGACGTCGTAGCCGTACTTCACGCTGCGGTTGTATCCCAGTAGCGCAGTCCGGAACCGATCGACCGAGTCCAATCCTTCACCGCACAGGTGGTCGGCTGCCGCGAGCGCGGCGTCGTACAGATTGTGAGGGTCCTTGTAGCCGTCGTTGTTGCCGTCGGCGGCGAAGATCGCCCAACTGGTCGGGATGAACTGCATGGGGCCGACGGCACGATCCCATTCGATGTCGTCGTCGAGCACACCCTGGTCGGTGTCGGGAATGGCCTGCCACGGATCGCCGTTCAGCTGCGGTCCCAGGATCTTGGCCGAGGTAGCCCCGGAGGCCATGAGCTGCGACCGTCCAAACCGCCCGTGGAAGCTCTCGACACGGCCTACCCCGGCCAGCTGATTCCACGAGATCCGGCAGCCCGGCCACCGTTGAAACGCGAGCCGACTGGCGTTGTAGTAGGCGTCGACTGCGACGATAGTGAGATCCTCGAAACCCGGCACCCGCTGAGTCAGCAGCCACTGTTCGAACCGCCGTTCGGTCGGTGCGAGTTGTGGTTCCAATGCTGTCAGCGTGGCCTGTGCCTCGGTTTCTCGTTCGGCGGCCTCGGTGAGCAGCCGTTGCTCCCTGTCCAGCCTGCGATGGGCCGC
>JBLYYW010000409.1:0-5640 GCA_048550155.1 Acidimicrobiales bacterium
ACCGAGGGGGCAACCGCATGGGCCTTTATGAGAATCGCGATATCGACTAGCCGCACGGCTCGACGGCCACCGGAATCAGATTCGTCTGGGATGGTGCCGCAGTTCAGGAGCTCGACCACGGTGGCGGCCACATCGTTGACGATCTGCGCCTTTCCGACATCTGCCTTCGCTGACAGCTCAGGACAGAATCTCAGTTCGATCCCGGACGCATCAACGGCTCCCATCTGCAGGAGTTCGAGGTCTGGCCGACCGCATTCGACCGGATGGAACCGGATGGAGTCGTCGCCGAACGTCGTGTTCTGGAAGAGCGCCGCAACCCCTGTGAGTTGCCGGCGATCGGACCGGAAGTTCTTTGTGAGGGTCGAGACCTGCGCTCGAGCGATCGCCCGCACGTAGCTGTTCACGTCGGCACCGCGGAAGCGGTAGATCGACTGTTTGGGATCGCCGACAAGGGTGAAGTTCTTCGAACCGAAGAGTGCGTTGACCAACTGCCACTGCACCGAGTCGGTGTCTTGGAACTCGTCGATGAGAGCGACGTCAACCTGGCTTTTTACGGCGTCGACCAATCCCGAGGATGGGTCGACCGCAAGATCCCGAGCGGCCGACAGCAGATCGTCGAAGCCCAGGACCGCTCTCCGCCGTCGGATCTCCTTGACCCTCTGGACGACCTCATCAACGACATCGGCGAGCTCGGCGACCTCTTTGAAGTTGGCGGTGCCACTGCCAGCGGCGATCTTTGCCTCCACATCCTGGCGGCTCGGTATGAGTTCGGTGTAGTCGCGACGCATCGCCTCATCGGCTCCGCTGGTCACCCAACCGGGATTCACAAAGGGCCTACCATCGATGGCCCGCTGGGTCAGCACATCGGCCACTGCTTGTTCGAGAACGATGGAGGTATCTTCCAGCAGGGTGGCGTCGGGATTGCTCTCCCCGGACATACCCTGCTCGGCCAGAAGGTTCTGGGCGTAGCTGTGGATGGTGCTGATGGTGGCGGTGTCGAAGTCGGAGAGCGCCCGCTCCAGCCGATCACGTCGCCGACCGAGCTCGTCGTGATCGACCGAACAGAGAGCGGTCAGCACCGGGTCTTCGCTGTCGAGCGGCGATCCCGCCAACGAGTCTGAGACTGCTGCGAGAGCTTCTTCGATACCGGCGCGGATCCGGTCTCGAAGTTCGGCGGCAGCGGCCTTTGTGAAGGTGACAACCAGGATGCGACCGATCTCGAAACCATCAGCAACGTAGCGAGTGACCATTCCCGCGATGCTGAACGTCTTGCCCGTACCCGCGCTGGCTTCCAGTGCGGTGAACCCGGTAGGTAGCGGACCAGCGAGGTCGAAGGGGCGGGGTTCGGTCATAGCGATTCAGTTCCGGCGGTGAGCTCGAATGTGTCGTCGATCAGCTGCTGATACGCAAGCAGGCGTGAAGGGGGTTTGGTGCCCCCTGGCGGGTCGGGGTCGTAGGGGCGTGAATCGATGGCGATGAGTGCGGTGTCAGTGATCCGACCGAATGCGGCCTGGGCGAAGGGGTCGTCGAGCATGCCCGGAAACGGCCCCCGACTCCTCCACCCATGGAGGGTCACCGCGCCTCGTGATTCAGTGGCCCTCACCTTGGCGAGCACAGGGAGTGGCTCACACATCGCGAGCGAACGCAGATGAAGCAGCGTGGTCATAGCCAGGCGGGCGCTGGCGAAACGCTCGTCGGCAGAGTCGCCCAGCATCCGGATAGCTGTGAGCGCGACTCTCTCCTTGTTCCTGGATCCCTTCGAAGCCGCTATGGCCTGCCAGTCGTGTTCGGGGTGCTGGAGTGTGAGAGCACAGAGATCGATCCACGTTCCCCGCATCAACCGGTCGTCTGATTTCGAAGCGGTGGCTCGTATAGGTCCATTGCGGTTTTGCCGATCGACTCCGGCCACTTCACCCACGATGGCCACACCGTCGCATTCGACGTCGATGGAGACCGGCTTGGCCCCGTAGCCGGAGCCGTTGGCTCGTAGGAGCTCAACCATCTCACCGGCGATCAAATCGAGCTCGCGTGCGGTCGTTGCGCCAGCCTCGCCGGGTGGGTAGCTTCCTCGAGCTTGAGCCACCTCGAGCTCGATCTGGGTTGGCTCGCCGCGGCGGCGGAGGTCGATCAGTCTGGAGAGAACCTGCCAGTTCAGCAGGTAGTCGGTAGCGATGGGCAGGTTGTCATCGACACCGTCGTCTCGGGCCGGGAACCAAGCACCGAGGCGCTGGGTGTAGAACAACCTGGGAGCGTTCGTAACGGTGTCGACGATCGACCGGAGACTGACCACGGTGTCGTCGGGCAGCAGCGGCAGCGGCTCTGGTCCTGATGCTGGGACGCCAGCGAAGGTTGCCCTGGCAGCGCTGAGGGCACGAGGGTCAAAGCCCCGCGGCTGGGTCGGATGGAAGTTCTCTGGGTCGAAGGCGTGTCGACGGTGTTCGACCTCCAACGTGTCGAGATCGCTCCGCGAGTCAGCTGTGACGATGGATCGGATTTCTGAGCGAAGTTCGGCCAACGCTACCGAGGGATAGACGGTGGATCCGGTGCGAACATCGTGGCCGTCTCGGGTGATGATCAACCGGTCATGGGCTGAGAGGATGACTTCGAGCAGAGCTTGGCGTTGGTCGGCTCGCTGGTCGGGGTCACCGAGGTCAGGGCGGAGGGCCAGGAGATCATCACCGCTGGGTACCGAACGGGTCAGTGCTGCCTCATCGAGCCCCAGTACACAGATGACTCGGTGAGGCACCCAACGCAACGGCCGTAGCGAGGTGAAGGTGATCGCTCCGTCGAAGAACCGGGGCCGGGCCGCCCTGGCTCCCAATCGCTCTTGAAGCAGCTGATGGATCTCCACCACGTTGATGTTCGTCTGATCCGAGCCTGAGATGGCGGCATCCTCCAACGACTCGGCGATGGCACGCCGCGTACGTTCGATCTGCCAGGCATCATGAAATGGCAGCTGGAAGAGGTTGCCGACCGCATCTGACAGCCGCCGGTTCCAATCGCTGATCGGGGCCGGCCTGTTCCATTCGTCTTCGATTGAGGAGAGCCGATCGAACACTGAGACGAGCCTGTTCAAAACATCCACGCCGCTCGATTCCACCCCCCACGCAGGAATGCCGTTTGGACCGAGCACCGGCTCATCGTCTTTGACAGCCATACCGACCAGCAGTTGCCGGATCCCGTACGCCCAGGTGTTTGTCTCGACACCGACCAAACCGTTGCGACGCCTATTGGCTTCGTTCAGGCCCCATCGGACCTCGGTGTGATCCAGCCACCGCTCGATTGTGGTGAGTGCGTCGCTGTCGAATCCGAACGCATCGGCAATAGGTGGGAGACGAAGGACGTCGAGCAGTTCGCTTGCGCGGTAGCGGCTGGCGACCAAACCAACGACGGCCGACAGCGCCGACCCCAGTGAGTCCTCGACCTCGAGGCCTCGATCGGAGATGGTTGTTCTGAGGCGGCGAGGACCTTCCCACTGGGGGGCGGGCTTCTCAGCGCTTGGCCCGAACACGGCTTGGATGGCGGGCGCAAAGGTGGGCAGATCGGGACAGACCACCAGCACATCGGATTCCTGTAATCCGGGATCATCTCGCAGCGTTGCCATGATCTCGTCACGAAGTGCCTCGACTTGGCGGGTGACACCGGCACAGGCGTGGATTCGGATGCTGGCATCATCCGCCCGAAGCTCGAAATCACCCGCCGGCTCCTCGTCTCCGAGGAGGTGATGTTGGAGTGCCCCCAACAGGTGCCGCGGCAGTGGATCGGGGTGGGTCGACGGGATGAAGCTGGGTTGAGGCAAACCGACCCGCGGCAGCAGCAGTTGGGCTTCGCGAGACGGCCGGCCCCAACTTCTCAGCAGAGGCTGCCTGATCTGGGAGGCCGACCCGTCGTCGGCTCGGAGCAGGCTCCGGTCATCACCGATCTCGGCCAAGAGGCGGGAGGACGTGGCGATTGCCGGGTCGAGCATGAACAGATTCACCTCGAACCGCTCACCAAAGGCGTTGAGCAGCCTCGCGAAGTCTTGACCACCGGGGAGCGTGGACACACCAAAGATCGAGAAACGGGCCGGTAGGTCAACCTCAACATCGCCGGTGCGTACGCGAGCCAGCAGTTCGGGCAACCGACGCGCGGGACTCGGGGTACCGATGTGGTCAGCGATGAGCCGGAACAGATGTGGCTGCCATCGCAGCGACGGCGGCAGGGTGTGACCGGCAGGATCAACATCTTCACCCCGTTCCCACCGGCGGAGCACTTCGGTTCGGCGGGTTGCGTAGCGGTCGAACAGATCGGCGATACGCCGGGCCCGGCCATAGAGCGTGGCACCATCGGGCAAACTGCGGATCCTCCGCAGGTCTGGGTCGTCGGAAGCGTTGGCAAGCACGTGATGAACCGCCCACACCAGCCGAGAGAGCCGCCACGGGTCATCGGATGGGTCGGTGTCGGCGCTGAAGAGTCGGCTGCGCAGAATGCCGGGAAACGGCATGTCGATGTTGGCGGCGATGCCATCTCCGGTTGAGCCAGCACCGAGAGTGCTGGCAAGGTGCAGCTTCAACCACCGTTGCAGGCCCACAGATGGCACCGCCACCAGCTCTGATTGCATCGGATCGGCCAGTGGAACCGCCAGGCTTTCGGCCAGCTGGTCGGCCAGCGGTTCAAGCGAATCGCTGACAAAGATCGACAGCGTCACTGCGGATCAGCCGGGGTCAACTCCATCACCTCCCACCGTAGCCAGCAGGTGTGACATTGCTGGTCCACAACACGCTCGATCACCTCTTCCCAGCAACTACCGCCAGGGGGAATCTAGGATCGTCTCGTGGCGCACGAAGACCAGCTCGTCTGGGTGGGCTCATTCGCGTCAGCAGCCCGCTTCAGCTCCTATGTCGATGAGCGTCTCAACCGAGGCGAGGGCACACCTCTCAGCGAGTTCGCACAAGACCAGGGAGAGACCTGGTATGACCACGATTGGATAGAGGTGTGTTTTGGGGATTCGGGTCCGGTCGGGCCTGCCGCCCTGATCCGCCGTCTGTCCTTTTCAGATCGGTACGCCTCCTCGGCCATCGCCGAAGCAGAACGTCAACGCATCGGACCGGTGAACGGAGCCATCACCATCAACGCCAGCGCCATCACAAACCCAACCTCGGTTTCCGGAGTCGGATATGACCTCCACTTCCTTGGAAGCTTCGATCCGAACGATTATGAGATACCAACATTCGACCCGAGCGCGACCGCGGTGTCGCTCCGTGGTAAAGATCTGAGTTCGGTTCCGGCCGAGGTCTTCGGGCTCGCCAATCTCGAAACACTCGACCTGGCCGACAACGATCTGACCGCGTTGCCGGCTGACATCGGACAGCTGTCACGACTCAAGATTTTGCGGCTGTATGACAACCGCATAGCCAGCCTTCCTCATGAGCTGTTCACGCTCCCAGCATTGGAACAGCTTGATCTTCGGAACAACCGGTTGGAGGCTCTCCCACCAGCTGTCGGACATCTCGTGACCCTCACAAGCCTGATGATCGGGAACAACCAGATCAGTTCGCTGCCCTCCGCGCTCGGACGGCTCACGAACCTGACAGCGTTGGGGCTGGAACAGAACCGGCTGACCGAACTCCCGCCTCAAATCGGTGAGCTCATCAACCTGAC
>JBLYYW010000410.1:0-4914 GCA_048550155.1 Acidimicrobiales bacterium
GAGACTTACTGCAACGACTAATACACCCAGGTACTGGTCAAGGCGTCGTAGCCCTAATCTAATCATCCCCCATCTTTCGATTTCTGTGTGGTGGGGAGGGGCCCATCCCCTCCCCACCACCCACTATCTCGCTACGGTCGGGCGCTAGCCGGGAGCATCGAGACCTTGCTGACAATCCCCTGACCTGCAATGAACTCCCAGTCTGCATAGACCTCGGAGTTGTACACGTAGGCACCATCGGGATATGCCAAGAGTATGAACGGCACCTGCTCGGCAATCAGGACCTGGAGATCCATGATCAGTGCCGCCGCCGCCGCAGAGTCCGCTTCGGTGAGCAGCGCCGCTGAGTTCGTGTCGACATCTGGATGCGCAAATCCGGTCAGGTTCAGGAAACCCGTACCCGGATCACTATTGACCAGCTCGGCGACCCGGATCGTGTTCGCCTGAATCGGCGCCGACCAGCCCCATGAAGCCATCTCATAGTTGCGACCGTTGTTGATATCGAAGCCAGGCCACACGGCCTCTTCCCATGTCGCGGTCTCAACCGAAGCCACGGTCACCTCGATGCCGACGTCCGCCAGGAAGCCGGATACCAGCTCAGCAATCCGAAGCCGCAATGAGTCGCTGGAGTTCGTGAGCATCTCAAAGGCCATCGGCTGACCGTCGAACTCACGGATCCCGTCACCGTCACTGTCGAGATACCCAGCATCATCGAGCAATGCGGTTGCGGCCGCCACGTCGAACTGCGGAGTCACTGCAGGGTTGTAGACCGGCTTGTCGGGATGAACCCAGCCCGGGCTACCAACGGTCGCGGCACCGAGGTAGACGGTGTCGACGATGTCTTGCGAATCGATGGCAAGTTGCATTGCCTGCCGCACCGCCAGATCGTCGAACGGTGGCTTGGTCACGTCGAAGTTGATCATCTGGGTGGTGAACTCCGGACCCTGCGAGATGTCCAGCGGATCCTGCTCGTCGAGAAGCGAGATCTGCTCTGGGCTGACCCGCTCGAAGATCACATCGACCTCACCGGAACGAATCGCCGCCAAGGCGCCTGCGTCGTCGGCAAAGACGACAAGGATGATCTCGTCGACTGCCGGGGCGCCACGGAAGTAGTCAGGATTCGCCTGCAGCCGGTAGCTCTGCTCCGCCGTGTAGTCGGTCATCATGTAGGGACCGGAGCCGACGTTGGTGCTGATGTCGAGAATCTGGTCGCTGGGTCCTTCGATGCCTTCCCAGATGTGCTGGGGCAGAATCGGAACGTCGGCGAGCACTACCAAGTCAAATGCCGGGTTTGGTGCTGCCAGGCCCACAATCAGGTCGTTGCCTGACACCTCAACCGTCTCGACGCCACGGAGATCCCTCGAGAAACGCCCAGTTGCATTCTCGATGAAGTAGTCAAAGGTGAACTTGACATCGTTCACGGTTAGCGGCTGACCATCGTGCCAGGTCGCCCCTTCGACGATCGTCATGGTGTACTCGGTGAGGTCGTCGTTGGCGGTCACGGACTCGGCGAGCCATGGTTGCGGGATACCGGCCGCATCAAGCTGCATCAGCGAGTCATACTGCATCATCAACAGGTTCCATCCAGGAAATCCGCTGATGTAGCTGAACGGGTTGATGGTGTCCTCATCACCGGTAATGGCCGCCCTGACCCTGACGGGCTCGGCCGACGGAGCGGCTGTGGTCTCGGCGGGCTCGTCGCCCGGATCACTTGCCGCAGTGGTTTCTGTGGTGTCGCCTGCTGCGGCGGCCGTGGTTGTAGCTTCCCCGTCATCGGAGTCGCTACAGGCGCCGGCCAATAAGGCCAGACAGACCAGCAGGATCGGCAACGTCAGTCTCTTAATCATGGGTTCTCCTCCTCGTGTGTACTCATAGTCTCTGTCGTATCGGACGGCTTAGCGGTTCCCGATGCAGCCAGCACCGGCGATTCAAGGATGGTGGAAGGCTCGACGAGGTGACACGCAACCCAGCGGTCGGTGGCCACGTTGCGCAACTCGGGTACGTCAACATCGCAGCGACCCGTGACCGCCACGGGACAACGGGTGTGGAAACGGCATCCAGGCGGCGGATCGGCGGGATCCGGCAAGTCGCCCTCGAGCGGCGGAGCAATTGCCGCAGCCTCGTTGGGGTTCGGCACTGGAACCGCGGCAAGCAGAGCCTTGGTGTAGGGATGCAGCGGCTCGTTGTAGATATCGTCTCGGGACGCCCGCTCCACAATCTGCCCGAGGTACATGACCGCTATCTCGTGTGAGATATGGCGCACCACGGCGAGGTCGTGAGCAATGAAGATGAGTGAGACGCCAAGTTCCTGCTGGGTCTCGTGGAGGAGGTTGACGATCTGCGCCTGCACGGAAACGTCCAAAGCCGAGACCGGCTCGTCACAGACAATGACTTCAGGATTGGCGGCGAGTGCCCGTGCGATCGCAATCCGCTGCCGCTGGCCACCGCTGAACTCGTGGGGATGGCGGATGACCGCGTCGCGGGCCAGCCCCACCTGTTCGAGCAGCTGGCCAACTCGTTCCGCCCGGTCCTCGGAACTCCCGATGCGATGAATACGCAACGGTTCGGCCACGATGTCGCCAACCCGCATGCCGGGGTTCATCGACGAGAACGGGTCCTGGAAGATCATCTGGATGGTGCGCCGATGGGGCCCGCTGCGCGGGCTGAGCGGCTCGCCCTTGACTCGGATCTCACCTGCGGTCGGCTCGACCAACCCGACAAGAGTGCGCCCCAATGTGCTCTTGCCGCAGCCGCTCTCGCCGACCACACCAAGCGTTTTGCCGCGGTGGACCTTCAGATCAACGCCATCGAGTGCCCGCACCACGGTCCGGCGCCGATCCTTGCCCCCCCGGTGGACTTTGAAATGCACCTTCAGGTCCTCGATGTCGACAACCACATCGTCGCCCTCAGGCACGTTGCTGCTCCGCTCCGACTCGTCGATCGGCCACAACTCACGTCCGTCGTGAACATTGTCGAGATGGAGACAAGCCGAGAGATGACCGTTGTCACCAGCGGGTACGAGGTCGGGTAGACCGCCCGTGCAGTCATCCTCACCCATCGGGCAGCGGGAATGGAATGGACACTTGACGAGGCGTTCCAGGATGGCGCTCGGTGTCCCGGGAATCTCGGGTAGCCATGCTGTGGTCGGCGTGTCGATCCGCGGTATCGATCGGAGCAGCCCTGTTGTGTAGGGGTGGGTAGCGGTCCCGTATACGTCAGAGGACCTGCCCGACTCCAAGATCCGCCCGCCGTACATTACGGCGACACGGTCGGCGATCTCGGCGACAACACCTAGGTCGTGGGTTATCCAGACCACAGCCATACCGAGCTCGCTTTGCAGCTCCTGGACAAGTGCGACGATCTGTCTTTGCACGGTGACGTCGAGGGCGGTGGTCGGTTCGTCGGCGATGAGGAGTTTCGGGTCACACGCCAGTGCGATTGCGATCATGACGCGTTGCCGCATCCCGCCGGAGAATTCGTGCGGGTAGTCGCGAACACGGCCGCCGGCATTGGGGATACCGACACGATCGAGGAGATCGACCGCTCTCTCCTTGGCAGCCGACCGCGATACGTCACGGTGCAGCCGTAGCGCCTCGGCAATCTGGCGGCCAACGGGGTGAACCGGGTTGAGCGATGACATCGGATCCTGAAAGATCATGCCGATATCGGCGCCGCGGATCTTGTTCATCTCGCGTCGGCTGAGACCGGTCAGCTCTCGTCCTTGGAAACGAATCGACCCGGAGACAATCCCGGGTGGGGTTGGCACTAAACCCATGACGCTGAGCATGGAAACACTCTTCCCCGAACCCGATTCGCCAACTAGAGCGAATACCTCTCCGGCGTGCACATCGATGTCGACGCCGTTGACGGCGTAGACATCCCGGTCAGGAAGAGAGAACCGAACGGCAAGATCGTTGATCGAGAGCAGCGCACCGGTGTCTGTTGAATCCGCGGCAAGGCGAGACTGACTGGACGTCGGGGCGCTTCCAATCACGAGGGTGGCGGCTCCTGATGGCTGTGGTTGGGCACAGCCGGCGGAGCCTGGTCGTGGTGGCCGGCCTCGCCCGGCTCTACGTGAACCACGATGTTGTCTAGATTCGGCATCGCACCCTCCAGCGCGTCTGTCACCTCGTGTGCGATCTCATGCCCGTCGATCAATGACAGTTTCTCGTCAACGACGACTTGGACGGTTGCGTCAAGGCGATGTCCGATCCAGCGTACCCGCACATCCTCGACACCAAGCACACCGTCGACCGACGCCGCGTTGGCGGCGACGTCATCGACCGTGTGCGGATCAACACCATCCATGAGGCGACGGAACACCTGCTTGGTGGCGTCACGGAGAATGAACAGGATGGCGACGGTGATCATGAGCCCGATGATGGGGTCGGCGGCCGGAAAGCCCATAGCGACGCCGATGGCGCCAAACAAGACCGCGAGTGAGGTGAGCCCATCGGTGCGGGCGTGGTAGCCGTCGGCGACAAGAGCGGCAGATCCGATCTCCCGCCCCACCCGAATCCGGTAGATGGCGACGAACTCGTTGCCAATGAATCCGACGATCCCAGCGGCCGCCACAAGGCCCAGGTACTCAACGTCGCGTGGGTTGAACAACCTATCAACCGACTCCCAGGCAGCAAGGACGGCAGACAAGGCGATCATGGCGACGATGAACAGCCCGGCGATGTCCTCAGCTCTCCGATAGCCATAGGTGTACGACTTGGTCGCGGCCCGTCTCCCCAGCACAAAAGCAATCCAGAGCGGGATGGACGTGAGGGCGTCTGAGAAGTTGTGGATGGTGTCGGCCAGCAGCGCAACCGATCCGGTGACCAACACAATCAAGACTTGGAGAATCGCAGTCACCATCAGGGCGACCAGCGAGATCTTGACCGCGCGGATTCCCTTTTCGGAAGACTC
>JBLYYW010000411.1:0-7237 GCA_048550155.1 Acidimicrobiales bacterium
AGCGGCAGGGGCGCAGTTTCGGTTTCGAGCCGAGGTGGTTTCGCTCCCGTCCGAGGACAACAGGGTCGTCGGTGTCATGCTCGACGACGGAACCCAGCTTTTGGCTCCCGTGGTTGTGAACGTCGCAGGACCGCATTCGTACGTACTCAACCAGATGGCCGGTGTGTACGACTCGATGCGGGTGAAGACGCGGGCCTTACGTCACGAAGTTCACCACGTGCCGTCACCGGCCGGCTTCGATTTCGAGTCCGACGGCTTCTCCCTGGCCGACGACGACACTGGCGTGTACTACCGGCCCGAAGTCGGGAACCACATCCTCATCGGCAGCGCCGATCCGGCCTGCGACGAAAAGCAGTGGGTTCACCCCGACCGGTTCGACCGCGCCATCAGCCAGGAACAATGGGACGCCCAGGTCCTACGGGCTGCACGCCGTTTTCCCGAATTGGGTCAGCCCCACACAAAACGGGGTGTGGTGGACCTGTACGACGTCAGCGACGACTGGTTGCCGATCTATGACCGCACCGATCTGGACGGGTTCTACGTCGCCATCGGCACAAGCGGCAATCAGTACAAGAACGCCGGCGTCGCCGGATACGCGATGGCCCAGTTGATCGATGCGGTCGAATCAGGACACGATCACGACGCCGACCCGCTGGTCATCCCCGGTCACTACACCGGTCGGCCGATCGAGATCGGTTTCTTCAGTCGCAACCGCCAAGGGGCTTCCACCTCGATGAGTGTTCACGGCTAGCCCGATCGGTCACAACGGCATCAACGCCTCCGAGCTCGGAAACGAGACACCCGCCACGGTCGCGACGAGCTGAAAGCCCACAGTCTCAGCGACTCGGTTGGATCCCACGTTCTCCACGTCGCAGTTGTAGAACATGATCCGATCGGCCGCCTGTTGCCGCCGGGCAAAAGCTGCGACGGCCGTGGAGCCCAACCGGTGCCCGCGGTGGTGTGGGTGGGTCAGCACTCCGATGTCGTCGAACTGGGGGTCGAAACCCCATGGCCGGCCGCTCGCATATGCGGCGATCTGTGCGGTTTCGGTGAGGATCACGGTGATCGCCGAATCGAGTTCGTCGATGTCGATTTCCGCTTCGTCGACATCGTCCTCGGGGCACTCTTGAAGGAAGCGTCGAAGCAGCTCGACGTGCTCCCGATCGGTTGGGTCCAGCGAAACCAGACGCGACGGATCGATGTCGGGCATCGGTGCGGCGGTTGTGAGGACACGCTGGTTTCCGTACGCGACGAGGTCGCCGCCCAGAGGTACACAGGCCGATACGAACTCCTCGACCGCTAGGGGGTGGGCACCAACCAGGGGGTTGAGCGTTGGAGCGAGCCGCGGGGAACACCAGATGAGCGTGACGTCGCGAGCCGGATAGACGACAGCAACATCGGACCCCTCTCGATCTGGGGTGGGAACCACGATGGTGCCCGTGCCGGGATCGTGTCCGAGCGCCCTGCCGGCCGCAGCCCGGATCGCAGACCAGTACCGATCGACCGCGGTTGTAGCCAGCTCATCCACGTTCAAGCACCGAATGGACGTGGCAGCTCAGTCGGCCGCGTGGCTGGATAGCCAATCGACGATGTCGGCGGTGATCTGATCCCGATTGGTTTCGTTGAGGATTTCGTGTCGAGCCCCCGGATACACCGTCACCGTCACGTCGGCCACACCTGCATCCCGGTACCGCTGTCCGAGTAGCTCGACGAGCTGGCCTCCGCCTGCCAGTGGATCGTCGCTTCCGGAGGCGATGAGCAGTGCGAGGTCGCTTCGTATCCCGGCGAGCACCTCAGCATCGGCCAGGCGCCCGGCGCTGGCGAAAAGCGATGGAACCGTGTCGTCGGGGGTGTCGAACCCACACCATGGGTCCGCAACATAGAGGTCGACCTCGGCCTCGTCGCGAGACAGCCACTCGAACCCGGTGCGGTGTTCGAATCCGACGTTGAAGGCCTCGAGCCCGACAGGACCCTCGGACTCGGCCAATCCGGCGGCGAGCACGTCGAGTGCGGTGGACCCCGAGAGTATGACTCCTCGGTACCGGTCGGAGCTGTCCACGATGATCGACTGCGCAGCGAACGATCCCATCGAGTGGCCGAACAAGAACAGCGGCAGATCGCCATGGTCGCTGGTGATCGTTGAGCCGAACTGCACGGCATCGGCGATCAGGCCGTCGAAGCCGGCTGGGCCGAAATCGCCCATCTGCTCTCCACCGGTGCGGCCATGCCCACGATGATCGGTGGCGAAGACGAGGAACCCGGCGTCGTTGAGTGCAGCTGCGAACCGGCCGTAGCGGGCGGCGTGCTCGGCCAGTCCGTGGGCGATCTGCACCGAGCCGAGAGGATCTCCCGTGACGTCAAGCCATGCGTAGGTGGCGATGTCTGTTCCGTCAGCGGATGAGGCGAAGGATGACCGTTGGGTGCTCATGGGTCGATCATCACACATCCGACGTTGGTGCGCCATCTCGGGGTGTCAGCAAGAGAACCGCACTCGATCGACGACGCCTACACGTAGGTGGAGCCCTTCATGTCGCCGACATCCTTACGCATCTCAACGTTGATCAGTGCGGGCTTTCCCGATGCGAATGCTCGGTGCAGGGCGCCGGCAATATCGCCCGGTTCGGTGACGTGCTCGCCGTGTCCACCGAGTGCCTCGACGACTCTGTCATAGCGAGTGGAGCTGAGCTCGGTCGCGACCAGGCGATCTTCTCCAAAGATCATCGCCTGGGGTCGCATCATCTGACCCCACGCAGCATCGTTGCCCACGATCCCGACGATCGGTAGACCAAACCGGACCGCAGTGTCGAACTCGAACCCGTTGAGGCCGAAGGAACCGTCGCCGTAGACGATCAGAACTCGCCGGTCGGGATAGGACAGCTGGGCGGCGAGAGCGAAGGGCATGCCGACACCGAGCGTGCCGAGTGGGCCGGGGTCCATCCAGGTTCCGTGTTCGGGGACCCGCAGGACCTTCGATGCCTGGGCAACGATGTCGCCGCCGTCTCCGATGATGATCATGTCGTCGCTGGTGTCAACGAAATCGGCGATCTCCCGGCAAAGACGCATGGGATCGATCGGAACCTCGTCAGAGTTGAGCTGCGATGACAGCACGTCAGCTGCCTCATTCTCCTTCGCTCGGAGCTCGGCTGAAAACTCGGACGCGTCGACCCTGCCGTCCAATGCGTCGCACAGAGCGTCGAGATTGGACCCAAGATTTCCTACGAGACCGATGTCAGCGGCCCGATTCTGCCCGATCAGGGTTTCGTCCAGATCGAGCTGCACGATCTTGACTCCCGTCGGGATGGAATCTCCGTACTTCATTCGAAAATCGAGCGGTGTCCCGGCCAGGACGATCAGGTCGGCTGCTGCGAACGCGTCCTTGCGGGTCCGGTTGAAGAACTGTGGGTGAGTCATGGGGATCTGACCTCGGCCCATTCCGTTTGTGAACACCGGAACCTTGGTCGCCTCGGCGAATCGCCTCAACGCGTCGCCTCCGTTCGACCATTTGAGTGCGGTGCCCGCCATGACCATGGGACGTGCCGCACTCGAGACCATCTCCGCCGCCTCTTCGATCAGTCCGGCAGAAGCGGTGGAGGTCACGCGGTAGTCGCGAAATCGAGGCAC
This sequence comes from Acidimicrobiales bacterium, assembly GCA_048550155.1. Classification (GTDB taxonomy): domain Bacteria; phylum Actinomycetota; class Acidimicrobiia; order Acidimicrobiales; family SZUA-35; genus JABDIY01. The sequence goes on from JBLYYW010000411.1 coordinate 3,622, forward strand.
CGGGATCGAGTCGAGATCTACCGGAGCATGAAGCACATCCATCGGGATCTCGAGGAACGCAGGGCCGGGGACGCCAGACAGCGCATGGCGAATAGCCACCTCGGTGTACTCGCCGATTCGGTTGGTTTGATAGCAGGCATCGGCCCATTTGGTGATCGGCCGCATGAGCGAAAGGTGGTCCATCTCTTGGAGAGAGCCCCGACGCATGTTGTCGAACGGGCCTTGACCACCCAACACGACGATGGGGGAGTTCGCCCTCCAGGCATTCGCAACACCGGTGACCCCGTCGGTGACCCCTGGTCCCGCAGTCAAGATGGCGACTCCGACCCGCCCAGGGTTGAGTCTCGCCCAGGCGTCAGCGGCATGGGTTGCAGCCTGTTCGTGGCGGACATCAACAACGCAAATGCCCTCGTCGATGCAGCCGTCGTAGATGCCCATCACATGACCGCCCGACAGCGTGAACACGCATTCCACGCCAGCCGCCTTCAGCGCCCTTGCTACCAGATGACCTCCATGGCCCGTCATACACATTCTCCTTCGTCGTGGGCGGTGGGTTGCCCGTCCAGGTGCCAGAACACTCCCGGCGCTCTCTCTGTCTAGTCGTATCCGGGAGGGGTCACGAATCCGACCCGCGTGCACGTCACGGGACTCGGCGAAGGACCGGTCCTGCAGGTCTTGGGCGACCGTTGCGGCATTGTGATGTACTGAGCCCATGGCGATCGAACAGCCCCAACGAGATCGCCGACATCGGACCGATAGCGACCGAATTCGATTCACCGCCGGTGGTCAGGTCCCAACGATCGTGGCAGGCGAGGGCTGTGAACTGATCACCGCGGACGGGCGCCGGATCCTCGACGCCGCCGGCGGCGCAGTTGTGAACAACGTCGGCCATGGACGACGTCAGGTGGCGACCGCAGTGGCCGCGGCCATGGCCAACCTGGACTACGTCCTACCCATCTGGCCCACGCCGACGCGGCTGGAACTCATCGACTACCTCGTCGAGCGTTGGTTGCCTTCCGGCTTCGAGCGAGTGTTCTTCGCTGGTGGCGGGAGCGAGGCCAACGATTCGGCCATGCGCCTCGCCCGCAGCTACCACCTGGCACGGGGCGAATCCCAGCGCTACAAGGTGATAGGGCGGGTCCCCAGCTACCACGGATCGACGCTCGCAACCCTTTCTATCGGCGGCCATATGGCACGGCGAGACGGGTACGACCCGCTGTTGCAGGAGCACCCCAAGGTGCCGTGGGACAACGCCGGAGCGTTGGCTGCAGCCATCGAGGCTTCAGACCCAGCGACGGTGTCCGCGTTCATCGCCGAACCGATCATCGGTGCGTCAGGAGCTGCGTTGATCGCTCCGCTGGACTACTGGGCTGCCGTGTCCGAAGTGTGCCGAGAGTACGGCGTCTTGATGATCGCCGACGAGGTGATGACCGGTTTTGGGCGCACCGGTCAACGGTGGGGTCACGACCACGACCACTGGAAGCCGGACGTCATCGTTGCAGCGAAAGGAATCAGTGGCGGGTACCTGCCGCTCTCGATGGTGTCCGCGACCAACGAGGTCGTCGACGCCGTGGCTGCCGCAGATCGCAATGTCATGTACTTCACGTACTCCGGTCACGACGCCAGCTGTGCCGCAGCCCTGACGGTGCTCGGGATCGTCGAATCTGAAGGATTGATCGACCGTGCCCGGGTGCAGGGAGCCAAGCTGCTCAGCGCCCTCGAGGATGCCGTTGGCAGCCATCCCAGTGTCGTCGAGGTCAGAGGCAGGGGCTTGATGCTGGGTGTCGAACTGGAAGGTCTGGCCTCACTCCCTGTCGTGGAGCAGGCGCTCGAGCGGGATGTGTGGATCTATCCCGCAGGGTCTGGCCCCTCGGTTAATGATGGACTGCTGTTTGCTCCGCCCCTGATCGTCACCGATCAGCAGATCGGCCGAATCGCAGAGGTTACAGCCGCCTCCATCGACGCGGTGAGGGCTCAGAAGCTGGGGTAAGTGTCCCAGGGCGGTCCCGAAAGGCTCCGGGCGACTTTCTGTTCTTGGCCCGAACGTGTTTGAATCTGGACTATGGGAAGCCCAACCGAGGCCGAAGCCCTTGGCCGTCGCCTCCTCGATGCCGCCGAACTCGAGGTTGACGGACCCAATCCGTGGGATCCACAGATCAACGACGGCCGAATCTGGGAACGTGTGCTTCGGGATCGGGAACTTGGGCTCGGCGAGGCATACCAAGAAGGCTGGTTCGACGTCGAAGCGCTCGATGAGATGCTCTCTCGAATCATCACGGTCGACCTTTTCGGCCAGATCAAGCCTGGCCTCCGCCTCCTCGCCGTCGGCGCCCAACAAGTGCTCCTCAACAACCAGACCATTCGTCGAGCCCGACGAAACGCGAGCGCGCACTACGACATCGGCAACGACCTGTACGAGCGGATGCTCGACAAGCGGATGATCTACAGCAGTGCATACTGGCGCAACGCCACCGACCTCGATACCGCCCAGGAGGCAAAGCTCGATCTCATCTGCCGCAAGCTGAGTCTGGAACCAGGTATGAGGGTCCTCGACATCGGTTGCGGATGGGGCGGCTTCTCGCATTTTGCGGCATCACGCTACGGCGCGCATGTCACGGGGATTTCGCCAGCAGCGGAGCAGGTCAAGTTGGCTCGCGTGCGATGTGATGACCTTCCGGTCGACATCCGCCAACTCGACTATCGCGACGTCACCGGCACCTACGACAGGATCGTGTCAATCGGTATGATGGAGCACGTCGGTCCCAAGAACATGGCCACGTTCTTCGAGGTCTGCAAGACGCTGCTCGATCCCGACGGAATGATGTTGCACCACACGATCGGTAGGAACTACACAAGTAGCCGGTCCGACGCATGGTTTGACAAGTACATCTTCCCCGGCGGCGTTCTCCCATCAGTGGCCCAGATCGCCAGAGCCGCCGAACCCGACTGGGTCATCGAGGACCTCCACAATTTCGGCCCGGACTATGACCGCACCCTCATGTGCTGGTCGGCAAACGTCACCGCAGCTTGGGACGAGCTGCCGATGTACGATGAACAGTTCAGGCGTATGTGGCACTACTACCTGATGGGAACAGCAGCGGGGTTTCGAACACGCGTGATGCAGCTCTGGCAGGTGGTATTTCGTCGAGCCCGTCGACGAACCGACGTCTACCAGGCTGTGCGGTAGTTCGGGAGGCGGTGCGCCTCAGCTGATTTCCTCGGTACTCCCCCTGTGCTTGACCGTGAGCGCCTTCCATACGTCGTCGCTCTTGATCGCCAGGTGATCGTGGTGCAGCAGCGCATGAATCACATCTCGCAGACTTGTCTGCAGGTGTGCCGCATGGGCGAGGGCCTCGGGGTGGATCTCACCCGCTTCGTGGGGCCGTGAGAGCATGTCCACCACATCGTCGGCTGTCGCCGCGAGATGTTCCATGTGGTGGGCCAGCGTTCCATCTTCAGCGGGCTTGTCCTCTGACACGGTTCGTCCTTCCGCATGCGTCAGTTGCTGCCCCACAATAGCGGGACGTTTCGTATCGATTGAAGTCGTTCGAAGAGCGCAGTATCCATCCAATGATGTGACCTGGAGCTCGAGGTCCTTTCGGTCGACGTGGTGGGC
>JBLYYW010000412.1:0-2774 GCA_048550155.1 Acidimicrobiales bacterium
TAGGTCGGTGGGTTGCGGAGGGACGGAGCAGCTGTGGGGTGTGAGGCAGATAGCGGAGCGCTTGGAGTGACCCGGAGCGAGGAACGAGCGCAGGCGAACGGAATCAATATTAAGGAAAGATTCCGCGGCGGTCGTAGACGTCAGCGAGGCGATGGAGCGATACGGCATAGGCGGCGTCTCGGTGGCTGCAGTTCAATTCTGCCTTCATTTTGACGACCTTGTCGTTGGCGTCCCAGATGATCTCTCGTAGTCGGGTGTCGACGTCGTCGATGCGCCACGCTCGACCGCTTTGGTTCTGTAGCCATTCGAAGTAGCTGACCACGACGCCGCCGGCGTTGGCGAGAACGTCCGGTATGAGGTCGACACCCTTTGCGAGGAGGACTTCTTCAGCCTTTGACGTGGTGGGACCGTTGGCCGCTTCGACGATGACTCGGCACGACATCGTTTCGGCCCGGTCGGCGGTCACTTGGTTTTCGAGCGCTGCGGGCACAAAGGCATCGACCGGGATGGAGAAGAGATCTTCGGTGTTGATCTCGTCGGCTCTCGGGAACCCCTTGATCATGCGTTCGTCCCGGGCGTACTCGAACAGCGCAGGAATGTCGATCCCGGCAGGGTTGTGCAGCGTTGCGGTGTGGTCGGCCACGGCGACAACCAGGCAGCCCTCTCGGGCCGCCAGCCGAGCGAAATGGCTCCCGACGTTTCCGAAACCCTGGATCGAGACATTCAATCCGCTCAAACGTTGTCCGGTCTCGCCACACCAATGGCGTAGGGCGTACAGCACGCCCTGCCCGGTGGCTGCTTCCCGGCCGAGCGATCCGCCGACTTCAACCGATTTGCCGGTGACGACGCCCTTGAGTTGCTGTCGGCCCCCGGGTCCGGACACGTTGGCATAGGTGTCCATGATCCAGTCCATCATCTTCGCGTTGGTTCCCACGTCGGGGGCTGGGATGTCGACCGCTGGACCGATCGTGTCACCCAATTGGTGGGTGAAACGCCGCACCAGGCGTTCCAGTTCGGAGTCGGTGTAGTCACGCGGGTTGATCGTGACACCACCCTTGGCACCGCCGTAGGGCAGACCGACCAGTGAACACTTGAACGTCATCCATGCTGCGAGCGCCTTGACTTCGTCGAGGTCGACGTCTGGGTGGAATCGCAGTCCCCCCTTGTAGGGGCCGAGGAGGTTGTTGTGCTGAATCCGGTAGCCACGGAACAGTCTGAGCTCACCGGAATCCATACGAACCGGGAAGTTGACGATGACTTCATTCTCCGGTTCGGAGAGGATCTTGCGGTACTCGGGGTTGAGGCCTATGAGGTCTGCCGCTCGCTGGAACTGTCGGTTGGCGGCTTCGTGCAATGAGCTCACGGCTGAAAGTCTTTCTCACCGACGGTTGCTAGTCGCGTATTCGACGAATCTGATCGGATCCCCGGTAGCGGTTCCACACCTGAGTATCGGGCTCAAAAACGAGCTCCTTGACCAACGACTCGGGATCAGCAGAACCGTGCGGTCAGGACCGGTGTGCCATTTGTGCTTCTTCTCAGCTCGTGTTGATTCAGTCCGATTTGCTTGTTGACACCAGGATGGGAGACTGAAGCCCATGGCTGAGCTCGTGACGCCGAGGGGCAGGTTTCCGCATCTTCGTCAGGCGGGGGGATTGGTCTTTGTGTCGGGGACGAGCGCTCGTCGTCCCGACAACAGCATCGCGGGCGCCGACGTCGACTCGGCCGGCACCACCGCGCTCGACATCGCCATCCAGACCAGAGAGGTTCTGCAAAACATCGAGAGCATTCTCGCGACGGTGGGCCTCGACCGATCGCATCTGGTCGATGTCACCTCGTTCCTGGTGAACATGAACGACTTCGGTCCCTACAACCGAGAGTGGGCTGCGTTCTTCACCGACGTCGAATCGCCTGCTCGTACTACGGTCGCAGTTCATCAGCTTCCCCATCCTCACCTTCTCGTCGAGATGAAAGCCACCGCTGCCGTCGAACCCAGCTAATCGGGAGGAACCATGACCGAATCGAATCCGAATCCATCAATGACCATGGGTTTGCCATTCAGTCTGGCGGAGTGGCTCGATGAGAACGCCGCCTCATTGAAACCGCCGGTGTCGAACAAACAGATTTGGGAAGACTCCGACATGATCGTCACGGTCGTCGGCGGTGGCAACGTGCGAACCGACTTCCACGATGACCCGTTGCCGGAGTTCTTCTATCAGCTCAGGGGCAACATGAACCTCAGGATTCAGGATGCTCCCGGTCAACCGGCCCGTGACATGCCGATCAACGAAGGCGACATCTTCCTGTTGCCGCCCCACGTTCGCCACTCTCCCCAGCGCCCCGAACCCGACAGCATCGGCTTGGTCATCGAGTACGCCCGACCCGAGGGTCAGGTCGACGGATTCGAGTGGTTCTGTCCGAGCTGTCACGAACTTGTCCATCGGGGTGAGGTGCAGCTGAAGTCGATCGTCGATGACCTCCCTGTGATGTTCGAATCGTTCTATTCCAGTGAGGAAGCTCGAACGTGCCCGAACTGCGGCACCCTGCATCCACGCCCGGAACAGTGATGCCGAACCGGACCCGTCGCATCGACGTCCACTCCCATTTCTTCCCGCCTGTCACCCGGGCCGATTCGGCGATGTTGTGCAGCTCGGATGCACCCTGGCTCAGGGATAATGGTGACGGGACCGGCGTGATCATGTCGGGCGACGAGGAGTACCGACCGGTTGAGTCGCCGTTGTGGGATCCTGAGGACCGCTTGGCTGAAATGGACCGAA